>SZOV01000028.1 GCA_030263375.1 Deltaproteobacteria bacterium PRO3 | reverse complement strand
CTCGCTGGGAACGAATCCATCCGGCCGTTTCAGCCACTGCAAAAAGCTGTGGCGTCGTCCCGAACTGTCGACCAGCTCCACCGAAAAGCGCCGGCCGGCTGGGATCTGGGTCCGGCGGCCCAAGAGATTCAAGCCCCGCGTCAGGGATTCCGCATAACTCTGGGTGGCGTAATTGTCCGGAACGGTCACGCGGACATTCAAATCATTTTCCAAAAAATGGCGAATCAGGGGCGAGTCCGGATTGGTCAGCTGCAGGCTGAGCTCGATCGTGGAGCGCAGTTCGAAAAACCCCTGCGCGTCCCGGGACGGCAGCCGGGCGGGGTCGGCGGCCTGAAAGACCTTCAGCGGCGCGAGTACCGGCGGCTGGGTCGTTTGGCTCTCGTCCCGCGGTTGGTAAAAGCCGAAGGCCAGCGTCTCGCCGTAGACGCTCCGCACCACCCCGCTTCCCCAAATCTGGCGATAGCTGCCGTCGCGGCAGAGGAAATCCATCTTGGTGGCCTGGAAGATGCCGCCCCGCAGGATGGTCCAGATGCGCGCCGCGATGAAGGGAGCCGATTTTAAGCTGAAGAAATGGGTGATCGGGTGCTCCCCGGCTTGGCGCTCGGTGTAGCCGAAGAGTTCGGTGAATTTTTGGTTCACGACGAAAATGCGGCCGAAGCCCTCCTCGCCCTTGATGCGCGCGACCGCCGCGGCGATCGGCAGGGAATCGAGGAAGGCGCGCAGGCCCAGCTCGGGGTTTTCGACCCCCCTCAGGAAAAAATCGACCTCCTCGGTCATGGCCTCGGGAGAGACCCTCGGCTCGGCGCTGCGCGTGACGCCGGACTCGCGGGCGCCCGTCGGCTCGGGGCCGCGCGAGCCCTTGCTGTCCTTGAAGATGGACATTTGCAGGATCTGTGCCCCACGGATCAGGTCGTGGACGGCGCCGGACGATGCGGCCTCGGTGCCCACCCCGGCGAAGGCCGGCTGCGGCGCGAGACGGGGGGCGAGGGGACGTATCCAGGGAAGGGAACGAGCCAGGGCCTCGGTTTGCAGGTCCAGGGCACGCTCCCGCGCATGGAAGCCTTCGCCCAGGGCCCGCGAGGCGAGGCGACCGGCCACGTTAAATTGCGCGAGCATCGCCAGGGAATCGACGAGGGTGGTGGCGCCGGACTGCCGCGGCCTCAAGCCCGCCTCGGCCTCGAGCCAGTGGCCGAAGAGGATGCCTCCGAACATCCCGCCCTGCTGGAACAGCAGCTGGAGGGGCCCTTCGCGAAGGGTCCCTGCGGATCCCGCAAGATGGCGATACGCCGCCCCTCCGGCCCAGCCTGCGACCTTCAATCCCCCCAACACCAAATAACTCGACGCAATATCCCTGGCCAGGGCGCGGCCGCTCCAGTCGACCTCGCGGCCCAGCACCTGGTGCGCCGCCCGCGCGCCCAGCGTGAAGGCGGGGGCCTCGAGGGCGAAGGCCGCGGTCGAGGCGGCGGCGCGGGCGAGAAAGCCGCGGGAGATCATTCCTAGGGAAGGCGTCGCCGCCAGGCGGCCGAGCGCGGCCAGGCGCGTGACGCGGAAGACGCCGCCGGCGAGGACCATGCCGGCGATGCCGGCCGGGTCGCAGGCCTCGAGGGCGAGGCGGCGCAGCAGGAATTCGGCACGCCGCCCGCCGTCGCCGACGCCGAGAATCGCGTCGCGCTGGGATCGAGCCCGGGCGGCGATGTTCGCCGGAACCTCCGCGTCAGCGGCATCGAGGCCCTGGTAAAGCTCCGAGGCCACCGCGAGGTTGCCGGATAGCTCCTGACGGCGGGCGAAATGAAGCAGGGCTTCGGCGCGGAGCTCCGCCTCAGGGTCGGACAAGATAGAGCGGTATTCCGCGTATCCAGCCTCGCCCAGGGCGCGGCGCAGGGCCGCACGGCTCGAAGGCTCGAGGGTTTCGGGGTCGTGTATTGTCGTGTGGCGCGGGGAAACGGAACGATCGAAAAGACCGGGTAACAGCATTCGGAACTCCCTACAAAGATGATGCGATTACCCGAAAAACCTTGGTAGGGGCGGACTCGCAGGTTTGGCGAAAAATGTCAATGGGGGGAAGGCGGAGGGCGGACAGGCCAAACTCAAGCCTTTTCTAGGTAGGAATTGTTCTCCGTATCCACGACGATCACGTCTCCCGGCTTGATGAAGAGGGGGACCTTGACGACGTTGCCGTTCTCGAGGGTGGCGTCCTTGGTGGCACCGGCGAAGCCCTTGGTCGGCGGGTCGCAAGCCGTCACCTCGAAGGCGATGCGGGCGGCCAGGCTGACGCTGACCGGGCGCTCCCCATGGCGGAACACGGTGATCTGGGCCTCCGGCTTCAGGTAGCGGATGGCGTCGCCGAGCATCGTCTCGGAGAGCTCGATCTGCTCGTAGGTCTCGGGGTCCATGAAGTGGTAAGCGGCCCCGTCCTGATAGAGGAAGTTCATCTTGCGGGTGACGAGCTCGACCTCCTCGACGGTCTCGGTGGAGCGGAAACGCTGGTTGATCTTGATGCCGGTGCGCAGGTTGCGCAGCTCGGTCTGGACCACGGCGTTGCCCTTGCCGGGCGTGACGTGCTGGACCTTGAGGACGCTGAACAGCTCGTTGTCGATCTTGAGGCAGAGGCCGGAGCGGATTTGGGTCGCGTTGATCATGCGGGCTCCTTAACCCAGTCGCATCCCCAGCGCAACCCAAGGACTAAGGCTTTATCGCTTGCGCCCCGGCGGCGGCCTGGGCATGATCGCGGCAGAAAAGGAGTTTGCCATGAGCCAGGACAACGAAGACATCAAGGCGGAATTGGAAAAGCTGCGCGCGGAGAACGCCGCGCTGAAAAAGACCTCGGCGCGGGGCCTGTCCCTCAAGGTCAGCGAGAAGGGGGCCCTCTCGGTCTACGGCCTCGGCCGCTTCCCCGTCACCCTCTACAAAGAGCAGTGGGCCAAGCTCCTCGACCTGGCCGACGACATCCGGGCCTTTCTCAAGGCCAACGACGCGGCCTTGAAAAGCAAGGAATAGCATTCGCGACCAGGATCGTTTTTAGGAAATGCCGCCGGAGGACGCCAAGCCGCGGAAGGCCAGGCGGACGGTCTCGCGCCACTCGCTCAGGCGGGCCTCGAAGGCCTCGCGCCGGGCGCGGAGATTTTCTTTGGCGGCGAGCAGCGACTCGCGGGAGCGGTCGGCGGTGCTGCGCTTGAACTCGTAGTAATTTTTGCGCGCCTTCGCGTAGAGCTCGGCCGCGTCGAGCAGGGTCTGGCGCAGCGCCAACAGGCGGTCGTAGACCGGAGCCGGGGCCGGGACCCGCTTCAATTCCATCTCGAGGCGCGCCTTCAAGATCAGGTGCTGGGGCGTGCGCCTCAGGCCCTTCACCAGGCGCAGCTTGGCCAGCGTCCACAGCGCCCACTTCGTCGGGTCCCAATGGTACCAGCGCACCCCGTTGCGGTAGTCGCTTTGAAAGCAGTGGTGGTAGTTGTGGTAGTTCTCGCCGCAGAGGATGGGGGCCAGCCACCAGACGTCCCGCGCCGTGCAGGCGTCGGAATAGGGCTGGCTGCCGAAGCGGTGGGCCAGCGAGTTGATCGTGAAGGTCGTGTGGTGGGTGATCGCGATGCGCAGCAGCACCCCCCAGAGGAACATGCCCATCGGCCGTCCGATGAGAAAGCCGATCAGCAAGGGCAGGCCGATCGCCAGGGGCAGTGAGATCCAGATCCAATACTTGTGCTGCCACATGACCCAGCGGTCTCGGGCCAAGTCGGGGGCGTTGCGCAGCAGGTTCTTGCGGCTGGCGGGGTCCTCGGCCAGCAGCCAGCCGATGTGGGACCACCACAGGCCCTTCTTGGCGTTGTAGGGATCCTTGTCCGTGTCGACGTAGCGGTGGTGGCAGCGGTGGTCGGAGGCCCAGACCAGCGCGGACTGTTGAAGCGCCGCGCAGCCGACGATCAGGTAGAAGAGCTTGAGGGCCGGATGGCACTGGAAGGCCTTGTGGGCGAAGTAACGGTGATAGCCGCCGGAGACGACCATCGCGACCACGAAGACGAAGCCCGCGCAGAAGATCGGCTCGAGCGGGTGGATGCCGTGGCGCGGGATGTAGAACGCCAGGCCGATGAGGCCGCCGAAGAGGGTGAGAGTCAGGACCGGGACGGTCAACCACTGGATCTTTTTCAAAGTCGCAATCACGAAAACCCCGAGCAAATGTGGATGCATCGCGTAACCCGGTTGCGGGTTTTCCACAAGCGGATTGTCGCACGGGCGCAAGCGGGCTTTCAATGGGCGACGCCGCGAATTTGGTCGACCATATATTGCGCTGCGTTGGTCTGGGGTCGGTCGGGGAGGTAGACCACCGCGATGGGGCCGCCGGGCTGGTGGGCCTCGTAGACCGAGGTTGCGACGTGGATCGTGCGCCGGTGCGAGGTCCCCAAGGCATCCTGAAACTCATAGGTGAGGGTCGGAGAGCGGCGGCCCTTGCCGACCTTGCGGTATTCCTTGGCGACGATCTTGCCGGTTGTCGCCGTGCCCTCGGCCGCCAGTTTCTTGAGGTCGAGCCCGCGCTTGACGATCGAGTAAATGGCGATTCCCACGATCAGCAGGAAAATTCCGACAAAAATAAGCAGTTCGACCATGATTCGTAAATTTTTCTCACGATTTTCGGGGATTTGGAATAGATTTCCCGACGCTCGAGGAAAAGGAGGTTTTATGAAAACCCTGCGTGGTCTCTTGGCGATAGCCCTGATCTCCTGGATATTTGCCGGTGCCCGCGCGGCCGCGGCGCCCGCGGAGGCGGCCCAGGTCGCGGACTCCGTCAACCGCTTCGGTTTTTCCCTCTTCTCCCGCCTGGCCGCGGAAAATCTCGCCGGCCCCAAGCCGGCGGAAAACCTCTTCATCTCCCCCGCCAGCATCGCCTGGGCCTTCGACATGTTGCTGAACGGCGCCGACGGCTTGACCCTCGAGGCGATGGCAAAGGCCTTGGAGACGGGCGGCCTGAGCCTCGCCCAGCTCAACGCCGCGAACCTGGCCCTGCGGCAGTCCCTCGAGTCGGCCGACCCCAAGGTCGAGATCGCGATCGCCAACGGCCTCTTCGGCAAGGCCGGGGTGTCTTTCCTGCCCGCCTTCCTCGAGCCCGTGCGGCAGTACTACGCCGCCAAGCTCGCCGCCCTCGAGAGCGCCGAGACGGTCAATGCCTGGGTGAACGAGAAGACCCGCGGCAAGATTCCAACCATCCTCAGGCCCGAGAACATCACGCCCCAAACCATTTTGGTCCTGGTCAACGCGATCTATTTCAAGGGGCTCTGGGAAAAGCCCTTCCCCAAGGCCGCCACCGCGCCGCAGCCCTTTTACCTCCTCGACGGCTCCGCCAAGCCGCACCCGATGATGAGCCGCTCGGCGCGCTTCCGATATTACGAGGACGCGGCCTTGCAGGCGATACGCCTGCCCTACGGCTCGGGCCGCCTGGGCATGATCGTGCTCCTGCCGGCGAAGGGCTCCGGCCTGAAGGCCCTGCTGGCCGGACTGGACGCCGGCCGCTGGCGCAACCTGGTCTCGGGCCTGAAGGAGCGACCCGGCAAGATTGTCCTGCCTCGCTTCAAGGCGGAATACGCCGCCGAGCTCTCCCCGATCCTGAAGGGGATGGGCATGGATCTGCCTTTCACCGATCACGCCGATTTTCGAAAGCTCGCCCAGGTCCCGCCTGGCTGGTGGGTCAAGATCAGCGCGGTGTTTCACAAGACCTTCGTCGAGGTGAGCGAGGAAGGCACCGAAGCCGCGGCCGCGACGGCCATCACCATGTTGGCGGGCTCGGCCCCGCCGCCCCCGGAGGCCCCCTTCACGATGGTGGTGGACCGGCCCTTCGTCGCCGCCATCGAGGACGGGGCGACGGGGCTCGTCCTCTTCCTGGGAGCGATCGTCGCGCCGCAGTAATCCCTCGCCAGGGCGCGGCGTTTTCGCTATCCTAGGCCTTGGATCGGCAAAGGAGGTCCCATGAGCCACCTCAAGTCCCTGGTGAAGAAGACGGACGTCGTCACGCTCCCCCCTTCCGCGACGGTCCTCGAGGCCAGCAAGAAAATGGCTGAGCACCTGATCGGCAGCGTCATCGTCCTGGAGGGCGACCGTCCGCTGGGGATCTTCACCGAGCGCGACTTACTCAACCGCGTGGTGGCCAGGGGCCTCGACCCGCAAAAGACCCCCCTCTCCCAGGTCATGTCCCAGGGTTTGAAGACGGTCTCGGTCCATGAGACGGTCGAGGCCTGCTTCAAGAAGATGGAGGAGACCAAGTGCCGGCACATCCCCATCGAGGAGGACGGCCGCCTGGTCGGGGTGGTGACGATGCGGAACATCCTCGAATGGCTCACCGACCAGATCAAGGAAGAGAACCTCTTCCTCAAGAACTACATCCAAAGCTGAATCGGGCGGCTTGACATCCCCTCAACCTTTAGGGACTTTCCCCGCAACGCCGCCCCGCGCCGCGCGATAAGGGCCTGGGCGCTCCGCAATATTCGAGGGACGAATCATGCGAGTATGGATGCATCGACGGATTTTTTGCCTGGCCCTCTTCGGCCTCGCCTTGGGCCTGATCGGGGCGCCCGCCGCTCTCCGGGCCCAGGCCGGCGCCTATAAGATCGACCCCAAGCAGAGCGGCTTTTTGGTCAACACCGGCGTCTCGGGCCTCTTCAAGAAATTCGGGAGAAATTTGACCTTCGAGGTGAGGGATTACTCCGGCGAAATTCGCTTCGACCCCAAGGAGTCCGGCGCCTCCTCCGTGAAGCTCCAGGTCAAGTCCCAGACCCTGGCGCTCAAGAGCCAGGCCACCGAGCAGGACCGCATGAACATCGAGATGCGGACTCACGAAAAGGTGCTGCAGAGCGAGAAATTCCCCCAGATCGAATACGTCAGCGACCGCGTCCAGGTCTGGAAGACGGGAGAAGGCCGCTACGACGTCGACGTGCAGGGCCACCTCACGCTCCACGGCGTGACGCGTTCGGTGCCGCTGCGCGCCTCCGTCCAGGTGCGCGGCAACCGCCTCGAGGCCGCCGGCGAGGCGACGCTCAGCCAGAAGGAATTCAAGATTAAGTCCTATGCCTACCAGGGCGGCGCCCTGCGCGTCGCCGACGAGGTGAAGATCTCCTTCAACCTCGTCGCTCTCCGCTAGGCCCGACCCTTATTTTCCCAAGGCCTTCAGCCGAAACAGCAGGCCCCTCGCGATGCCCGCGACCGAAGGCACGACGAGGAAGAGCCAGAGCTGCTCCAAGGCCTTGCCGCCCGCCAAGAGCGCGGGCCGGAATCGGAAGAAGGGACGCTGGCGGTTTTTTCCGGGATGCGCTACGAATGGGGGATGGGAAACTCCGAGATCTACCGACGTGCCCGCGAGGCCGTCCACGCGGGCCAGGACCGGCGCCAAGTCTACGATTCCCTCAAAGACCAGATCCGGCGGCCGGTGAAACTGGCGGTGGCGATCGCCAACATCCCCACCCCGGAGCTGCGGGCGAAGTACCGGGTCCTCAACACCGTGCTCTTCGTCCTCTTGCTCCTTGCGGCCCTCTCGAAGCTGCTCTCGGTCTTCGCGATGTTCCAGGACTTCGGCGTGCTTCCCGCCCTCGGCGTGGCGCTGCTGGGACTCCTTATTCCGGTCGCCTGTGCCGTCGAAGTTTACCGTTTCAGTGGACAGATCTACCTGCTCATCCCCATCTTCTGCCTGCTCGGCCTGACGCAGATCCTGCGGCGCTATGACGGCGACCTGGTCGGCGCCTTGATTGACGGGGCCTTCCTGCTGCTGATCGCGGCCTTGAGTCTCGTCATCAAATTCAAGGTCTTCCCCAATATCGGCATCGGCGGGGTGAAGAAGGACGCCCAAGGCCAGTATCTCTTCTGAGGCGGGGCGGAGGCCTGCCGGCCCAGGGCCTCGGTTTTTGCCAGCGACGGTCCGCCGCGTCGGCAAGAAATTCCCAAAAGCTTGTTTGAAATGGACGGCGTTCTTTGCTACGGGACGGATATGAACACGATTCGTCTCTTGACTCTCTGTCTCTTCGGACTCTGGGCGACGGCCGCGCGGGCGCAGACCCCCGTCTTGGACGTGACCCCCATCTTGATCGATTTCGGGACCGTCGAGGTCGGCGCCTCGGAGTCCCAAGAAATCACCCTCTCCAATCTCACTGCGGCGCCCCTGCCCATCACCGGTTTCACCGCCAGCGGCGACGCCAGCTTTTCCATCGACGTCAACGGGGGCTCTCAACCCTGCGGCAGTCAAAACCCGACGATCGCGCCCGACGACTTCTGCACGATGGTAGTCACCTACGCGCCGACCTTTCCCGAATCGTCTTCCGCCAGCGTCTCTTTTACCCCCAACGGCCAGGTCGACCTCTCCGTAAACGCCCGTTTTCTGGGCGAGGCCCCCGAGCCCGACACCGGCGGTTGTTCCCTAGGCGGGGCCATGCCCGGGGCCTCCGGCCTTTGGCTCTTCCTGCTGCCCCTGGCGACCCTAGCGGTCGGCCGGTGGCGCGCCCCCAGATAGGTCTTTATCCACTTCACGAAATTTCCGATTTATGGGCCCCACCCCCCGATAAGTGAAGGGATTTCTGTAAAAATCTAATAATATCAATGGCCTGTTTCTTAGGCTCCCTCTGGCACATGCGGTGCAATCTACTCCATTCGACATTCGAAGGAGGCTTTTATGTCGTTTGGAAATACCTTGAAGAACACCGCATGGATCGCCGGTCTCGCGCTGGCGTCTCTGGGATTTTTAGCCAGCAGCCATGCCGCGAAACAGACTGTGGGACCCTATACCGCCTACGCGGGCGCTCAGGTCCTGTTGCAACCCGGCCTGGGGGCCAAGGACGCGACCCGGCTGAGCTTTCCGCCGGACTACAGCTTTACGGGTGGGATCGAGATACCGATCGAGCGGGACATGGCGGCGGGCGACTCCGTCACCCTCAGCAACACCACCGGCGGCGACAAGGCCAAGACGGCGGAACTGCTGGTGGAGCGCAGCGCCCAGGGCGGATTGCTGATCCGCTTGGTCAACCACGAGGGCTTTAACTATCAACGCTGCGTCGGCGGCGACGAGCCCGGACCGGGGATCGCGCACGGCGAGGGCCCGGGCAAGACCTGTTTCGAGCACGGCTTGGTCGTGACGCGTCCCGATCAATTCGAGGGGACCCTCGCTCGGATCAACCTCGATCAAGGCCTGGAGATCGCCACCGTCCACGGCCAGGTCTCCTATCGATTGGCGGCGGAGAACGACAAGCACGGGATCGCCGCGGACGAGGCGCTGTTCCTGCGCCTTTCCGCCGGGCAGAGCCTCCAGCTGAAGGTCGAGGCCGCGCCCGCGCACAAGTTCCTCGCGACCGACGGGAAGCTGCTCTACCACCTGGCCGAGGTGAAGAAGGCCGGGCCCGCCCTGGGCCAGACCGCGGCGGTCGGCGAGCTGAGCTTCACCGCGAAGTTCGACGTCGGCCCGCAGGGCGACAACCATTTCAAGCTCCCGCTGCGCGCCGGCGATGTGGTCCGCGTGAAGGGCGGCGCGGAAGGCCAAGACTTCGCCTTCTCCGCGACCGAGGGCAACAACGGTTCTCTGCTGCAGATTTCTCGCATCGCCGCGGACCGTCCCCTAAAGTCGGTGCAGGTCAACGGCGGCGATTGGATCACCTTGGCGGAGGATACCACGGTGGCGATCGTTTCCTCCGGCGGCGCGGCCGGCTACCAAAGCTCTGGCGCTTCCCAGCAGTTTGCCTTGCCGGACGGTAAGACCTCGATCGTGCAGTCGGGCGAGGTGGCTAAGATCGAGATGTTCACGACGGTGCAGGCCGGCGGGATGAAGTTAGCCCCCAAGCCTCCGAAGGCCGGCTTCGACGGTCCGACGGATCTGGCGATCCCTCACTTCGAGCCGGTGCCCACCGACGAGCCGGAGGCCACGGACGCCCCGCAAGACGGCGAGGACGCCGCGAACAAGGGCGTGGTGCCCGGCGAGGGTCTGAGCCCCAGCAGCTCGGGCAGCGGCTGGGCGGGCTGCAGCCTGTCCGCGACGGCGACCGCGACCCCCGGCTGGGACCTGGCCTGGCTGACGCTGGCCCTCCCTCTCCTGCGCCGCCGCAACAACTGTTGAAAAACCACCGGTGGTTGGGCCAAGCCGCCGCAGGCGGATTGGCGGGCCCCGAAAATCCGAAGGATTTTTGGGCGGTGTATGGAGCCGGATTCACTCCGGCAGGAATAAAACAAGTTTTTCAACAGCCTGATAGACGTTTGAAAAACCATAACCTATCCCCTTCCGACAACCCCCGGCCGCAAGCCGGGGGTTGTTTTTTTAGGGGAGCCGAGGTTGCAATTTCTCAATTTCCGATATCGAGAGGATCCGGCCGAAACAGCTGGGAGACGTGGCGGATTTTTTGTTGGAGCGGTTCCGGCTCGCTGCCGGATATGTCGGATCTCGGGATATAGCCCTCCGTCTTCAGGCGCTGCGCGACCGCCGCGGCGAAGGTCTCGGCGAAGTCCTCCCGGGGGCTGACCGTGGCGTAGGCCGTGGCAAAGAGGAGGTCGCCGTGGGCTTTGCGGGGCTTGAGGGTCCCCTGGGCGCGATCGTGGCGCCATGAGAAGTCAAGGAACTCCGAAAAATAATTGTTCCAATCCAAATGCAAATAACGCCCTGCCGAGCGCTCGAGATGGTGGCCCACCTCATGGAACAGGACATGGGAGTCGTAGTCCACCTCATCGATGTAGATCATTTTGCGCGGCGGGTCGTAGCAGCCGCGCACTTTTTTCGACTCGATCTCGCAGGGATTTCCGAGGGCGTCGGTGAAGGGGTAGACGGTGATGCGCTCTAGGCCGCAGAGGAATCGAGGATTCAGTCGGCGCAGGGCCTTGAGGTCGCCGTGCACGTCCAAAGGTCGCGAGGCCCCGCTGAAAAAGGCGCCGCGTTCGACCGGGATCTCCCGGTCCGAGGGGCATGGGTCGGAGACTTCCCGCGGCGCTTTCGCCAAGGCCTCGGCGCCGGGAGCGCCCGACGGCTCCTTCGGCGTCTCGCTTTCTGGATGTCGTGCGGCGCAGCCGCCGGTCAGGCCCGCAAGGGCCCCCAGCAAAACGACGCCGGCGAGGATGGGTAAGGGCATGACTTAAATGTCCAGCTTGGGCCTAGGCTGGGGCTGGGGGACGGAAAAGCGGAAGCGTCCTTCAAAACCGTCGACCTCTTCTTGTCCCGATTCGCCGTTGTCCAGCTTGCCCGCGGGAGCCGAGGAGTCTTTTCCGTTTTTAAAATTTTGGAGGAGGGCCTTGCCGTCGTTGCCGCCCCAAATTCCCGCTCGCGTGCTGCGAATCTCTCCGACCAGCCGGGGCCGGGCCGTTTCGAATCCGCTGTCTGCGGAGGAAACGGCCTGAGGGAGCTGCGAAGCCGCGGCGCGAAGGGACTGAAAGTCGCCGCCTTCGGCGGCAAGGAGCGCGGTGGCGAAGGGGGCGGGGATGCGTTGGGTCGACATGAAGGTCCTCCTATCAACAATGCTTCCTGAGTCTAGTAAGCAGTCTTCATGCCAAAGTCCTCGAAGCGGCCTCTGCGATAAATATCAATAATATCCAGGGGTAAATATGGCTCTGCCCAAACTCTTCCGCCTGTTTTCTTTTGGGGAACTTCTCGAAGTGTGAACAAAGGCAAAAAAAGGCCCGGGGCGCGCCACCATGGTTCACCCCGGGCCTCGGGCTTGACGGAATCTTGCTAGAAGGGCCAGGGCGCCCCGATCGCGATCGGGGCCACCGGCGAGCCGGAGCCGCCGCGGATCGGCAGCGGCGAGATGAAGACCGCCGAGAGATAGACGCGGTTTTGCGCCAAGGCCTTCAGATTGACGTTTTGGATCTGGTAGATCCCTGCCTGAGTCAGGTTGTGGTGGTGCACGGCGAAGGGCAGGCCCGGCGGCGTGCCGGCCGGCGGCGGGGCCTGGCCCTGGAGGAATCCCTGGTTCACCGGATCGGTGAAGGGATTGTCGAGACCGACCAGGGTCACGACCTTCTCCTCCAGGTACAGGGCCGCGTCGTAGGACAGACCCGGACCCGCGCTGTAGTACTGGGTCTGGAAGGGGTTCGGGTTGTCGTCCTCCCACAATTCGCTCCAGCCGGTGTAGATGAAGAGCACGTCGCCCGGGAGCAGCGGGCGCAGGCGCTGCGCGGCGATCATGTACTCGATGTCGTCGGCGGTGATCAGCTGGCCGGCGCTCATCGGCACCCCGCCGTTCAGGTGTTTCTGCGCGTCGAGCAGGATCGCGGTGGTGACGATCGGCTTGCTTTTCTCGATGCCCAGCTTCAATAGACCGTCGGGTCCTTTGACTTCCTCCTGCGTGAAGCCGTTGTAATAGAGCACCTCGTCGCTGCTCGCATCGGGCTTGTAGCCGAAGTGGCCGAGGCCATCCATCTGGGTGCCCTGGTTCCCGATGTCGCCGGAGATGATCTCGCTGTTGGCGGCGTGCAGGAAGGGTGGGATGAATGCGGTGGGATTGGAGCTCTGTTCCCAGGGTGCCGCGAAGGGCGATTGGGGCATATTGCCGGAGAAGAGATGGGCCAGGCGATAGGCCTTGGCGCCGGGCCGGAGCATTTGCAGGGCTGCCCGGAAATAAGTGGAATAGCCCTGCGTGTTGCTGTTGCCCGCCTCGTCGTCCGGGCCCCAGGGCGGCAGGGGCGTCTGCAGGCCCGAGGCCGCGGCGGTGCCGGCGGCCAGCGTGAGGGTGAGCGCGGATAAGAGCGCGGCGAATTTTCGCTTCAGCATTTTGTACCTCCCCGTGTTTGGATGTTTCGGACATTGTCGAGGAGTCCCCGCGAGGGTCAAGCGGTGGTGCGCGGTGGCGAGGGCGCCACGTCGCCGCCCGCCGCCGCGGACGGAGGCGCCCCGCGGCTTGTAAAGGAGAATTTGCCGGCGGAGAGTCGCAGCTGGCGCGGCAAATTCCTCGACGGAGAAATTCGCGCGCCGTCAGGCGGCAAGAGAAGTCCGGGCGGCGTCCGTGAAAACCCGACACGGGAGGAGGTGGATTTTTTTTCGGAAAAACGTCCTTGGGGCCGAAACCGAGGAGAGATTGAAGGGAGGGCGGGAAGAGGCTGTCGGTGAAAACCCTACAGCCGGGGCTGCCAGCGCAGTGCGTGCTTCAAGAGCTCCTTCGCGCTTTGCAGCTGGAGCTTCTGCTTCACCCGCGCGCAATAGGTCTCGACGGTCTTGATCCCCACGGCGAGCTCCTTGGCGATGTCCCGACTGCTGCGACCCTCGCCCAGCATCCGGAAGACCTGAAACTCGCGGGCGCTCAGCTTGCGGACCGGGTCCTTGCCTTTCCCTTCCTCCGCGTATTGGTAGAGCATCTTCTTCATTACGGGAAAGCTGATATAGGTCTTGCGTTCGCGGACGCGGCGCAAGGCATGGAGGATGCGCGCCGTGGCCTCCTCCTTGATGATGTAGCCGTCGGCGCCCGCGTCCATGGCCTGCTGGGCGAAGAAGGCCTCATTTTGCATCGAGATGACGAGGATGCCGAGCTCGGGATAGGCGCGGCGGGCGCGGCGGATGAGGTCGAAGGCCAAAGCGCCGCCCAAGGACAGGTCGAGGAGCAAAAGCCGCGGGCGCTCGGACTCGAGGGCCCGCCAGCAGCCCTCGGCGTCGGCGGCGAGGCCGCAGACCTTGAATTCGCGGCTGCGGCGCAAGGCCTGCGCGAGGCCTTGGCGCACGACGGGGTGGTCGTCGACCACCAGGACGGAGGTCGGCTCGGCCTTGGGTTTGGAGATCTTTTGGGCGCTCATCGCGGGCTCCTTCGTTTCGACGTGGGCAGGGTCAGGCTCAGCTCGGCGCCGCCGCCGGCGGCATTGCGGAGCTCGAAACTTCCGCCCAGCAATTCGGCGCGGTAACGCATGGTGGCGAGTCCCATCCCTCCGGCGCCGATCCGGCGCGGCAAGCCCTTGCCGCGGTCGCGGACCTTCAGGGTCAGGCCGCCATTTTTTCCTTTTCGCACGGAAACTTCAATACGCTTGGCGCGGCCATGGCGGACGGCGTTGGTCAGGGCTTCCTGCACGATACGGTAGAGATGGACCGAGGAGTCGGCGTCCAGGCCGAAGTCGCGCGGGAGGCCGCGGGCCCGGACGGCGACGCGGAATTGATTGCGGACGAAATGGAACAGCTCCTGCAGCGCGGGGCCCAGGCGATTTTTGCCGAGGGCGACGGGCGCCAGGCTGCGGGAGATCTCGCGCGTCTCTTGGATGGCGCGGTTGACCTCGGCCAAGATCCGGCCCGTGGCGGCGGCCTCCCGGGGATTTTTTCGCGAAAGGCTTTCCTCGAGCAGGCCGCATTTCAAGGCAAGGGCCAAGAGGCGCTGCGAAAGCCCGTCGTGGAGGTCTTGGCCGAGGCGGCGCTGCTCGCGATCCGCGATCTCGAGGACCTGCCGCTCCAAGGCGCGGCGCTCGGAACGCAGTTGCAGCTCTTCCCGCTTCTGCTCGGTGATGTCGGTGACCACCCCGATATAGCCGAGAAATTTCTTTCGCCGGTCGAAGCGGGCGATGGAAAGATCCAGGGCCCAGCGCGGCTCGCCTCCGGGCGCGACGACTCGGTATTCCTGCCGAAAATTATGGGGGCGTCTCCTCGCCTCGGCATGGTTGCGCCGGACCATCTCGAGGTCGTCGGGGTGGACGATGGACATCCAATCGAGCCCCATCATCTCGTGCGCCTTTTTTCCGGTGTAGTTCAGGACCGCGGCATTGACGTAGACGCAGAGATGCCGCTCGTCGGTCATCCAGATCATGACCTCCGGCGCGTTGAGTAGGGTACCCAAGATACCGGCGGATTTTTTCATGCGTGCCCCGGAATAGGAATATTTCGGATATATTCCCGGGCCGCGGCAGGATTTTCAAGCTCAGATTCGGAGGGGCTAACCCTTGACGTTGCTGCCGCCGCTGGGGAGGTCGAGGCCCTGGTTCGGCTTCAAGTCGACCTTGCCGAAGAGCGGGCGCAGGGCCAGCTCGTAGAGCGCGCCGCCCAGGATCGCGCCGGCGATGGGCGAGACGATGTAGAGCCACCACTCGACCCCCCGGGGGCCAGGGAAGGCGATCGAGCCGTAGCCTTGCAGGTAGGCGAAGACGCGGGGCCCAAAGTCGCGGGCGGGGTTGAGGCAGGTCATGGTCAGCGGCGCGGTGACGCCGACCAGGGCGGCGACCAGGAGGCCGATGAACCAGGTGACCAGGTTCGACTTCGGCGCGCCCTCGTGGCGGTCCTCGGTGAGGGCCAGGATCATGAAGACCAGGACGCCCGTCGCCGCGGCCTCGACGGTGAAGGCGATGCCGGGCGTGACCTTGGCCCAGGAGGCCGCGTCGACGCCGATCATGCCGGGGTTGGGGAAGAAACAGCTGAAGGCCATCATGATCTTTTGCGAGCCGGGCTGGCCGATGACGACGCCCAGCTTCTCCGCGAGGCCGGGGACGAAGCCCCGCCAGAGGCATGCGACCAGCGCCGCCGCGCCGAAGGCCCCGATCACTTGGCTGGCGATGTAGGGAACGACCTTTTTCCACGAGAAGCCGCGGTAGCAGGCCATCGCGAGGGTGACCGCGGGATTGAGGTGGGCGCCGGAGACGGGGCCGACCGCGTAGCAGGCCATGACCACCGCGAGTCCCCAGAGCATCGAGACGCCCCAGAGATCCATGCCGCCGGTGTGCACGGCCATGTGCACGGCCATGTCGCCGAAGAAGACCAAGATAAAGGTGCCGAGGATCTCGGCGACGCATTCCTTCGCGGTGAGCGACATATTTCCTCCTCGAAACAGGGAAGGGGTCGATTTGCGGATGGCGGGGAGCTAGCAAAATTGCCCGAAAAAGGCCAAATGGATTTTATTTGTGCTTTTAGCGGGCCTTTTTTAGGGCTCGCCCCATGGCGACCATCATCTTGCTGACCATTTCCAACGTCTTCATGACCTTCGCCTGGTACGGGCACCTCAAGTTCCGCGAGGTCCCGCTCTGGAAGGTTATTATCATCAGCTGGGGCATCGCCTTTTTGGAATACTGCTTCCAGGTGCCGGCCAATCGGATCGGTTCTTACCAGTACAACGGCGCCCAGTTGAAGACCATCCAGGAGGTCATCACCCTCGTCGTCTTCGGGATCTTCTCGGTGCTTTATCTGAAAGAGCCCTTCAAGTGGAATTACGCGGTCGGCTTCGCCTGCCTGGTCGCCGCGGTCTTCTTCATCTTCAAGAAGTGGTGAGGTCGAGACAGGGCTGCTGAAAGACCGCGCGGTCTTCCAGGCGCAGGGCGCTCAGCTCCCGGCCCCAGGCGCAGCCGCTGTCCAGGGCGAGGGCGCCCGGCATCAGGCGCAGGCCCAGGGCCGCCCAGTGGCCGAAGACGAGGGTGGCCCCGCGGCTCTTGCGGCCCGGGATCTCGTACCAGGGCAGGAATCCCTCGGGCGCCGCCTCGGGCTCTCCCTTGAAGGCGAAGTCGATGCGGCCGTCCGGGTGGCAGACGCGGATCCGTGTGAGGATGTGCAGGGTGGATTGCAAGCGCTGCGTGCCGGTGGCCGAGCCCTCCCAACGCTCAGGACGCCCGGCGTAGACCGCGGCCAAGGCCTCGCGGCCACGCGGGCCGCGCAGGGCGGCTTCGGCCTCGCGCGCCAGGCCTTCCGACTCTTCCAAGGTCCAAGAGGGATCGAGGCCGCCGTGCACCAAGGCGTGGTCTCCCTCGCGGTGCAGCAGCGGCCGATGCCGCAGCCAGTCGAGCAAGTCTTCGCGGTCGGCGGCTTGAAGGACCTGTTCCAGGCTGTCGCGGCGTCTGGCGTGGGTCACCCCGGCGGCACGGGCCAGCAGGTGCAGGTCGTGGTTGCCCAGGACCGCGACGACGCTCTCGCCCAGGCCGCGGGCCCAGCGCAGCACTTCGAGCGAGCGCGGGCCGCGGTTGACGAGGTCGCCGACCAGCCAGAGGCGGTCGCGAGCCGGATCGAAGGCAATGCGCTCGAGCAGCCTTTGCAGCGTGAGGAAGCAGCCCTGGATGTCGCCGATGGCATAAGTGGACATAGCGGGGATTCTCTATATAGGATAATCGGGATGAGAAGGGCGAGACAAGTTTGGCTCTTGGCGCTGTGCTGGTGCCTGGCCGCGCCTGTCGCCGAGGCGCGGGTCTTTCCCTGGGACGACTATGGCCCGGCCTGCCAGTGGCTGCGCCTGAGCGGCGCGATCGAGCGCCCGGCGGGGATGGAGGCGGGGGCTCCGGTGCTGCTCACCGTGACCTATCGTTTGCCGGGCCAGGCGACGCCCGCGACCCTGCTGACCAATTATCCGATCGAAGGCTCGCGGTTCTTTTTCGTCCTCTCGGGCTTCGAAGAGAATATCCAAGGCGCGATCTTCGTCCCCCCGATGTTTTTTTTCTCCGACAAGATCGAGTTCCAATATTTCGCGACCTTGCCCGGCGGCAGGGGACGAAGCGAGTACCATCGCAGCGTTTATCATCCTCAGCGCATTAAAAAGGACGGGAAGGTGCTCTGCCAGACCGCCCTCCAGCTCGAGACTTTGAAGGTGGGCCGCCGATGAGACGAGATTTTCGAAAGACCTGCCTCGCGATAGCCCTCTTCCTGGCCGCCGCCTTCGCCCCGTCTGGGGCGCGTGGAAATTTTTACGACGAGTCCTGCCAGACCATCCGCCTCCACGGCCAGGTGCAGGTGCCGCCGGATTATAAGTCCGAGCGCCCCCTCGAGCTGACCCTCGCCTACCAGATGAATTTTCAAAAGCACCCGGCCTACCTCAAGATCAACCTCCCGCTGGGCCAGAAGGACTTTCAGATCACCTTCGCCGGCTTCCGCAAGCGCGAGCCGACGGATATCTACATCCCAATGATGTTCTGGTACCCGCGGGCGGTGAAGTTTCAATACTACGTGAAGGCGTCCGAGGGCGGTTGGATCAGCGAGACCCATCAAACGACCTATACGCCGGCGCTGAGTCGTGTGGAGGAAGTGGGGGTCTGCGTCCCGGACGTCTATCTGGATCCCTTGGTGGTGAAAAAAGGCAGGGGCTTATAAAAACTTAAAGGGCCCCCGAAGGGGCCCTTTAAAAGGAGGATCGTTTTGGAATTCTGTACCTATTATCGAGGGCTTCGACGATCCGTTGCGAAGTATTTCCAAACAATATTATAAATCTAATAAAATCAAATAGTTATTCTTCGCCCACCGCCAGCTTGGGCAGGTTGACCGAGTGCTTCCACTGCTCGATCTCCTCGCGTTTGACCACGTGGATGGCGTCGTAGGGGCAGGCGGTCTCGCAGTTGCGGCAGGCGATGCAGGTGTCCTCGTTGACCACGCAGGTGGTCTCGATCTGGGCCGGGTTGTCCTCGCGGGAAACCAGGGCCAGGCAGTTGGGGATGGGGCAGACGTGGACGCAGTACTCGCAGCCCACGCAGGAGTCCTCGTCGACCACGGCGACGGTCTTCGGCTTCTTCTTGAGCTTGACCTTCTTGTACTCCTCTTCCGGGGGACAGGAGGCCACTAAGACTTCTTTGCCCTCGGCCGCCTTGGGCAGGGTGAAATTGGGCACCCAGGCATTGGGGTCGGCGGGCGTTTCGCTTTTGACTTCGGGAGTTTCGGACATAGATCCATACCTTAACGGATTTTCCCCTTAGCGGCTAGGGGGAAGGCCTGTCAAGCCTAGGGAATCACCTTGTTTAACGGGTATTCGACGATCCCCGAGGCGCCGGCGCGCTTGATCTCGGGGAGGATGTCGCGGACCACCTGCTCGTTCAGGATGACCTCGACGCTGACCCACTCCTCGTTGGTCAGGTGCGAGATGGTCGGGGAATTGAGGGCCGGCAGCTTGGCCAGGACGGTGCTGAGGCTCTTCTTGGGGACGTTCATCTTGAGGCCGACCTTCTCCTCGGCGAGGATGGCGCCCTGCAGGAGCATGGCGATGTTTTCGATCTTCTGGCGCTTCCAGGGGTCTTTGTAGGCCTTCTTGTTGGCGATCAGGACCGTGACCGATTCGAGGATGGTCTCGAGGATGCGCAGGTTGTTCGCGCGCAGCGAGGAGCCGGTCTCGGTGAGCTCGACAATGGCGTCGGCCAGCACGGGCGGCTTCACCTCGGTGGCGCCCCAGCTGAACTCGACGTTGGCCGTCACGCCGTGCTTCTTGAGGTAACGCCGCGTGTAGCCGACCAGCTCGGTGGCGATGCGCTTGCCCTTCAATTGTTTGATGCTTTGGATAGTCGAATCATTAGGGACGGCGACCACCCAGCGGATCGGGCGGTTGGTCTGCTTGGAGTATTTCAGCTCGCAGACCTCGACCACGTCGGAGTCGTTTTCCAGCACCCAGTCGCGGCCGCACATCCCGGCGTCGAGGACCTCGTCTTCGACGTAGCGGGCCATCTCTTGCGAGCGGATCAGCAGGCCGGAGAGCTCGGGGTCGTCGACGGTGGGGACGTAGGAGCGGGAGCCCACCGAGATCTTGTAGCCGGCCTTGTGGAAGAGGCGGAAGGTCGAGTCTTGCAGGCTCCCCTTGGGGAAGCCGAAGCGCAGCTGCGGGGTCTCGATTTTGGGGGCTTTTTTCATAAATCCTGCCTTCTCCGTGTGGGCCTAGCTCCTTACCAAAACCAGCCGATCTGTCACCTCGAAAAAATATCCCTTGAGGGGAGCGGGTTTTTTCAGCACTTTGGGAGTCGGCTCGGAGCCCGTAGGCAGACGCCTATGAGGCCTTAAGCCCTCGCACCCTTTGCACGGCCGAACGGCCTTGGATCTCTTGGCCCCCCATGGAAAAAGGCACCCGCGCCACCCAGGCCTTCGCCCTCTACTGCTTCCTCGTCGCCGTCTACCTGTCGGTGGGCGGGCTCTTGCAGTATAAGCTCGGCCTCTTGGGGATCAGCATCAACGAGATCTTCATCCTTGCCCTGCCGGGGGTGGTCTACGCCCAGCTCACGGGCCTCTCGCTCAAGAAGACCTTCCCGATCCGCCGGCCGCCCTTCCAGGAGGTGCTCTGGGTCCTGCTCTTCACCGCCCTGGTCATCGTGCCGATCGCCCTCTTGGTGGAGCTGCAAACGAAGGTCTGGCCCCTGCCGGAGAGCGTCGAGGCCTTCTACGAGACCTTGATGCGGCGGGAGACCTTCCTCGACACCCTGCTCAAGTTTTTCGTCTTGGCGGCGGTGCCCGCGGTCTGCGAGGAGCTCTTCTTCCGCGGCCTCATGCAGGGGATGATGGTCTCGAGCTTCGGCGTCGGGAAGGGCATCCTCTTGACCGCGCTCTTCTTCGCGATCGCCCACGTCAATCCCTGGTACTTCGTCTATTATTTCCTGTTGGGGGCCTACCTCGGCTGGTTGCGGCACTGGCGCAACAATCTGGCGCTGTGCATCCTCGCGCATTTCGCCAACAACCTCTACAGCCTTTACGGTTAGCGTTCGGGGTTCAGGACCGTCGGCGTGTCTTCCTCGCGGAGCATCGGCCTCAGGCCCCGGGACTCGCGGTAGCGTCGGATCGGCTCGAGCAGGGTGAGGGCCGGGCTGATGTCGACGTATTCCCCGTTGAAGGGGCGGCGCAGCGGCTCGGGCAGCAGGGCGGCCTGCTCGAAGTACTCCAGGGGTTTCGAGGTCAGTATCCCGGACTCGAGGACGTCCGCGTAGACGCCGTAGGAATTCACCTCGCTGTCGCCGTAGTGGATGTGCCGCACCCAGGCGCGGCCCGCGCCGTCTTCCCCCATGATCCAGACCAAGGGTCGCGTCCGGCCGGTGTTGCCGTCGACGGCGGTGGCGCCGCGGAACTCCCGAAAGACCAAGGGGCCCAGCAGGCTGTTGGGCTGGGCCATCGCGCGGGTGGGAGAGCCGTGGAAGTCCGGGATGAAACCGTCGGGCCAGGAGAGGCTGATCATTTGCCGCAGGGTGTTTTGGATGTCGTGGGTCGAACCCCAGCCCCAGCCGGGCGGCAGGGCGAAGGCGCTGCCGGGGCGCATGGCGCGCAGGTTGCTGATGCCCAGGGGTCGCGGAAAATCCACTTCCTCTTGAAAGCCCAAGGTCATCGTGCGCACCCCCGCAGGACCCAGGGCCTCGCTGGCGGTGGAGATGTAGCGCAGGAGTTGGGTCAAGGGCATCTCGTGGGGCCGAGGTCCGCTTTGCTCCAGGCGCATCAGGGCCTCGGCGATCTCCCAGACCGGCTGCGTCTCTTGGGTGTAGTGGCGGCCCACGCCTTTGGCCAAGTGGGCGTCGCCGGCCATGTAGGGGCTCGCCCGCCAGGCCCCCGCGTCCGAGGCCGAGACGTAGAACATCCGGCGCTTCAAGACCCTTTGTCCCTCCACCTCGACCGGTACCAAGGCCAAGACGTAGCGGCGCCGATCGGTCTCGCCGTTGGATCGGGTCCGCACCGCCTCGATCACGCGGCTTAAGTAAAAATCATGGCCGCCGACTCGCAGGTGGTGGATCGGGCGCAGGAGGGGACTGCTCAGGATCTCGCGGGGCAGGGCGCGCATCGGGAGGTTCCAGAGGGCCTGGAGGGTCTCGAAGGTGATGTTGTGGATCGCGTCCATCGGGCGCCGCTCGACCGGCAAGGCCCGGTCGGGGCCGCGGACCTCGTCGGCGCGGTCGGCCGGGGCGGGAGGCGCCGCGACTCGGGCCGGCTCCGCACGGCGGGGCCCGGGCTCGGCGCGCGCGCGGAAGGCAATCGTTCCATCGTACCAGTAAGGTTCCAGGCCTCCGGCGAGACCGCTCTCAAGGTCGGCCATGTCGCGTCCGGAGAGGAGCCGCCTCCCCAGATGGGCCTCCAGCGCCTCGATCTCACCCGGCGTTTGCGCCAGCCAGGGATTGCGCTCTTGCAGGCGAGCGCTCATCGGCTCGACGCGCGTGCGCAGGAGCTGCGGCCCCAGCTGCGCGCGCCACCAGAAGCGGTGGCCCAAGCGCCGCAGCCCGGCCGCGCCCAAGTCCCACATCAGGAAGTGCAGGTAGGTCTCGGCGGCGGTCTCGGCCGAGGGTAGTCGCCAATGTCCGGTGGTCGTTCCCTCCGTCAGGACGCCGGCGCCCAACATCAGCCCGCCGCCGCCCAAGAAGGTCAGGCCGCGGGCGCCCCAGTAGCGCAGCGCCGCGGGACCGGCCACGCCCTCGGCGAGGAAGGCGCGGCGACTTAAATGTCCGAGGCCCATGGTCCCCGCCATGCCGAGGCTGCTGAACAGGGTGCCGAGGGCGAGCGCGGGCAGGGCCCGCGGGAGCTCCTCGCGCCAGGGGCGCGGCGAGGTCGCCAAGTGGTGGACGCCGCCGACCGCCGACATTGCGACGCCGACGCCCAGACCCACCGCCAGCTCGGACTGCCAGGTGAGGCGTCCGGCCCGCAGCCAGGTCCCGCCGTTGCGGGCCCAGCGCAGGAGGCCGAGGGGCATCAGCTCGGTCAGCGCGATGCCGCCGGCCAGGCCGAGCAGCGAGTCGGCGGAGCTCAGGTGGCGGAAGAGGCGGCGGCCGTTGAAGTCGGTGAGCGCGGCGCGCAGGGCGGCGGCGCGGTTTCGCAGGGCCTCCGGAAGCGTCACGCCGGGCGCGATCTCGCCCTCGGTCTCGGCGAGGTTGCGGAAGAAATACTCATAAGCCGGGGCGTAGCGTTCGTCGTCGCGGGAGAGGGCGCCCAGCGATTCGACCAGATCCGACAGGGGCTGTTCGAGGCGCCGACGCCGTCGGTCCGCGCCTCCATCGGCGACTTGGAGGACGGCGCGCGAGAAGTCGGCATAGGCGGCCAGCTCGCGCGTGGCGGCGGGCAGGCTCTCCAGCATCGTCTCGGCCAGCGATCCGTATTCCACCAGCTGCTGCACCAGGAGGCGCTGCGGCAGGTTGGAGGGAACGTTCAAGAGGTTCCGGATTTCGCGCGTGAGCTCCGGCGACTCTTGCAATCGTTCCACAGCTAGGCGCAGCGGTCGGTCTTCGGCGTCGCGGCGAAAGACGGTTGCATAGGGTTCCTGATCTTGCCGTTCGAGGATGCGCCGTGCAGCGATTGCGGCGTGCCGGAGCAGGGCCCGGCATACGGCGTCCGTAGAGGCGTCGGCCGGGGCGAAGTGTCCGGCCTTGCAGGCCCTTCGAAACTCGGGCCGTGAGGCGTAAATGGCCTCCAAATCCTGAAGGACGGCGGTGACCTCGCCTTCCGGATAGGCGGGGACGCCGCGCAGAAATTCCAAGAGGCCGCGGGCGCCGGCACCGCGCCAGTCTCCCTCCGCAAGGGCGAGGGCCGCCAGGCTTAAGGCTTGTAGATCCGCCTGGGCGCCGCCGTCGACTTGGTCGAAGAGCAGGAGGGCGTCGAGGCTCGAGCGGCTGCGCAGGTTTTCCAAAAAGGTCCCCGAGCTGTCGCCCTGCAGGGCGCGGATCGCGTACTCCGTCCCGCGCTCGACGCGGGTACGAAACAGGCCCGCACCGGGCAGGTCGCGAATCGACGCGCGCGTCTCGAGGAAGGCCCGCAGCGCCGCCTCGGTCTCGCCCTCTAACAGGGCCTGCTCGGCGCGGGCGTAGCTCTCGAAATATTCGGGGATGGGCGCGTACTCGGGATGGGACCCGCTCTCGAGGCGGTGCTGCTCGATGCCGCCGCGGATCTGGACGAAGAAGCTCCGCAGCAATTCCCGTTCTGCCTCGGGTAATTCGGCCCGGCCCTCGCGGGCGAGGACGGCGCTCAAGGCCAGGACGTTGTCGTAGAGGGCGCGGACCCGGTCGCGGGTGAAGCCTGGCGCGGTGGAGACGGCTTGCAACGCCTCCTCCGCCCAGCGCAGCGCCGCCGCGCGGATCCGACCGCGCTCGGCCGGCTCGCGGGCCCTTTCCAGCTGCAGGGCGCGGAAGTTGAGCACCGCCGCGTACTCCCCGAGCGAGCCGCCGCGGGCCATGCTTTCGGCCAGGGTGATCGCCGCCTCGAGGTCGCCCGCCGGCGCGGCGGGATCCCCTTCCCCCGCGCGGGCGAAACTGTCGCGGAAGGCCTCCCGGCGGGCGTCCAAATAGGACGCGTCGGGCTCGCCGGGCCTCACCGGCGTCGGCTGCAGGCGGGCCAGGGTCGCGAGGCCCGGCAGGCGGCGGTTGAAGTTGAAAAACGGGGGAGACAAGGGGCTCCGTCGGGGCCCCCGAGGTGTGAGAGATTATCGGCGGCAGGCGGCGGCAGTTGCCGCAGTCTTCGGTTCCGCGGCGGCGCAACTTTTCGGTCCTCCCAACGATAAGTCGTGGCTTACCTACCTAAGGCTTAAATTCAAAGATTTGAAGGTGTCTATGCATGCCGGGGCCGGCCCGCGTCTGTCGCGCGGCCATGCACATCGCGATCCCCTCCCGGGAACCGCGCCGTCGAACTCCGTGTCTCAGTTCTTGGAGGCCTTCCAAGCATTGCCCTGCCTCGCCCATCCCGCTTACGCGCGCGAATGGCGGCAGCTGGGTCTGGAGACCGATCCGACCTTGTTTTTTCAAGGCGCGCTAGGCTTCGCGGACCGGCTGCGCGAGGGCGGAGAGCTCGCGTCGGCCGCCGAGCTCTACGCCGCGATCGCCGCGCTGGATTCGCAGCCGCCGCCGGGCCCCGCCGCCGAGGTGGTTTCGCGCGCCCGGTCCCGCCTCGAGGCCTTGCAGGGCCAAGGCGCCTTCGGGGCCCGCTTCGAGGTCTTGGCCGGGCGCTTCGTGCGGGACGCGACCGACTACCGGATGATCGTCCCCATGATCGCGGGCTCGGTCGTCTTTCAGTCGGTGCGCGCGGCGAGCCTCGGCCGCCTGCTTTCCGGCGCGAGCGCCGCCTGGCACCGGCGGGGCTTCGGCGCCCGTCTCTCGGCCGGGCTGCTCGGTTACGCTGCGGAGGTCCCGGTCTTCGCGCTGTCCAGCCGGGGACTGCGGGATTTAGGAGGCGAAGCGGTCTCCTGGGACGGCGGGAGCGTCGCCAAGGACTTGGCGGGGGCGGCCATCACCCTCGCGGCCTTGAAGGGTTCTGGATACTTGGCCCAGCGGGCGCTGCAGGGCGCGCCCTCCCTCGGCGGGAGGATTCAGAAGTTTCAGCATGCGGCGTTGCCGCAGGTCGCGATGTTCCTAGGCCTGATGGCGGCTCATCGGGTCGAGGCGGAGGTCGGTCTGCGCCCGCACGTCGACGGCGCGACGGCCGTCACCGACACCTTGGCCTCGATGTTCAGCTTGGGCATCGGCAGCCGGCTCGGCCATCGGGTCCTAGGCGAGAGATTTGCGCGCTTGCAACGGGCGCTGAATCTGCGCGCCGCTGAAGCTGTCCCGACGCTAAATCGCCTCGAGTCGCTTCGTCCCTTGGCGATGGCGGGCGGGGTGTCCGGGCCGACCGTCGCCGTCCCCAACCTCGATCCCGGTCCGCGCTCCCCGGTTTATCTGGCTTCGAGCCTGGATCCGAAGGCCCAGGGCAAGTCCCCCGCCGGGAAGGCCCCGGAGGTCGCACCCCTCGAGGCCCGCGGAGGGCACCCCGCCGAACCCTCTTTGCCTCCCGAAGCGGCCGGCCTGCGCCTGCGGCCCTACCAACGCGAATACCTGAAAGCCGCCGTCGAGGCGATGCGCAAGGCCGCGAGCCAGGGCGGCCAGGGGCCCGTCCCAACTCTGCTCGATCGAGGTTACATCCTCTCGCCCTTTCAAACCGGCAAATCCCTGATCATCGGCCCCTTGGCCGAGGCGGCCCGCGGCATCTTCCCCCGAAAGCAAACCCTGGTCCTTTCTCCCTTCAAGATCGTCCAGTCCCAGGTCTTGAGGGACCTCGCCACCACCTTCCGCGGCCGGGTCAGCGTCTTCGACGCCCAACAGAAAAATCTGGACGGCGAGGTCGTCGTGGCGAGCGTCTACAGCCTGGCGAGGTATTTAAAGCAGGCCGCGGCCGGGGACCTTCCCTTTCAACCGGAGCGTTTCGGCCTGGTCGTCGTCGACGAGCTGACCTACGTCTTGGCCGACAGCTGGCGGCTCATCCTGGGCACCTTGGGCTTCGTCGACGGCGAAGGACGTCCGACGCGGAGCCGGGACAAGTTCGCCCTGGGACTGGGCGGGACTGGGGAGCGCGAAGACGGCCGTCACGTGCGGGAGTTCTTCGGCGACACCTTCCTCGCCGGTCGCGGGCTGAATTGGTTCGTCCAAGAGGGCTACCTGCATCGGGTCTACGGCCTGGAGGTTCCCTACGGAAAAACGGCGGAGGATTCGGAGCGGGTCGAGGACGGGGCGGAGTCCCTCGTGGCGATGCGCAATACCCCGGAAAATCGGCGCAGGATCCTGGAAACCTACGAGCAGTACTTGGGCGGGAAGAAGGCCATGGTCTTCGTCCAGTCCGTCCAGGCCGCGAAGGATTTGGAGGCGGATTTCAACGCCCGCCTGGGCCCCGCTTATGCCGTGGCGGTCACGGGCGAGACCGCCGACCGAAACGTCGACTTGGTTACGCAGCGATTCTCGAGCGGGGAGGGCGCTAAGGTCTTGATCGGCGTCCGCCGCCTCGCCGCCTCGTTTCGCGCCTTGGGCGTCCACGGCGTGATCCACGGCTACCAGACCTCGTCCTGGAATCTCTTCGCCCAGCGTTCCAGCCGCCCGCTGGCCCGCCAGGAAGGCGAGGCGCAGCGCGATGTCTTGATCGTCACGATGGAGGGCAGGGCGATGCCCTTGCAGCGGGCGCAGAGCGCCGCCACCCTCTTGGGCGCGTATCGCAAGCCACCCCCCGGCCGGGTCTACCGCCCCGGCGAGACCGAGGTGGGAGCGAAGGGGTCCGCCCCCGCCAAGCCGCCGCGGGGCCGCAAGCCGCTCTTGACGCCGGGCGCTTCGGGGGAGACGGCGTCTCTGCAAGCGGAGACGGACTCCTTCGCTCGGCAAATTCGGGAGGTCTTGCAGGAGCAATTCGGCGGCGACGTCCTCCGCATGTCCGAGCAGGCGAAGCTGCGGCTCGCCGAGTGCGACGCCCTGCTGCACGGTATCCTGCCGGAGACCCATCTGGAGGCGGTTCAGCTTGCCAAGCGGTTGGGAATTTCCCCGACCGCTTTGGGCGAGGCCTGGCTCCAGGACAAAATGGTTTTATTGGAAACCGCCTATCCCTTTCCTGCGGAGATGGGGGAGGCCCAGAGGAACCTGACGCGCTTGTTCCGAAGGGCGGTCCTACTCCAGGCGGGGAGTGGAAGCTTGCGGTCCTTGGTGGGAAGCGGCGCCATTTCCAAAACGCAATACAGCACGATGATCCACCGGTTTCGAGGCCAGTTTTCCCTTCAGCCGCAAAGTTTGGAGGAAGTCTATCGCTGGCTACTCGACTCCGGCGTCGCTGACTCGGAGGTCCTGCGCAATGCGATCGGAGCCTTTGTGACCGAGCGGGGCCGCGGGGCCAAGGATCGCGAGGCGGCGGTCGAGGGTTTGGAAGAAAGATTCGATCCCAACTATTTGGACGCCTTGGACGTCGCGGGAAACGTCAAGCTGTCTTCGCTATGGGGGAGCGAGCAGCCGCGCCTGCCTCCGGAGGCGGAGACGCCGGTCGAGAGATTGGATGCGAAAAGATTGGCGGAGAATGTTCGGGCCGTGTTGTCCCAGCTTTCCGACAATAGAAGGCAAGTGTTGGAGCTGCGCTATGGGCTGGGCGAGGCCGAGCCCTCGACTCTCAATAAGATAGCGCCTAGGCTAGGCATGATAACCCCCGAGCGGGTGCGGCAGATCGAGCTGGAGACCTTAAGCAAGCTGCGGCATCCCTCCATGAGCCGGTACCTTCTCCCCTTTCACCGGGAAGAGCCCGCGGATCCGTTCCATCGGCCGAATTGGGAGGGAGAAATGGCCACGCCCCTCCGAAGCCTGGGCCTAGCCACCCTCACCCAGCGGCTGATGTCGGAAAACGGCCTGACCCAGTTGGGGGACCTGCGAGCCTTGACCGAAAATTTCTTCGAACGGTTCGGGGCGCTCCGTGATTATGTATTGCAGGACGTCAATCAGGCCTTGGCACGACGCGGATGGCTCCCCGTGCCGGAGGTCCAAGAGCGGCAGGGGCCGACGTCCGAGAGCTATTCCTACATTCGACGGTACTTGCCTTTGATCGAGCGGGTCGAGGCCGGCGACAAGGCGGCTTGGCGGGAGTTGTCGAGAATCCTCGAGGCGAATCCGCCCGCGGTCCCGCCGATCTTGTTGAGGCTGTTCGCCCTCGAGAGGCCGGGATTGATCTTGGATGCGGTCCTCTTGTTGCGCCGCCAGAACCTGCCGAGAGATCACCACCTTTGGAAGGTCGCGCAGGAATACGTCTTGGCCGGCATCGCCGGGCTCGCCCCGCGCTACCCGAAGCAAATGGACTGGACCCTGGCTCGGGACGTCACCAAAGAAATTCATCAATACGGGACCTACCGAAATCCCCAGCTGACGCTGGCCCTGCGAATTTTGCGGAAGCGAGGGCTTTTGGAGGCGCGGCGCGTGTGGAATTACGCCAACCCGAAGCTTGTCTCTTTGCCGACGCCGGAAGATTCCCGCGACATCCAGGCACGGAGGCGGTTTTGGTATGGCGCCGTGTGGGTGGCGCTCCGGAGTTTGCCGGACCCGAAATCGGATTTTTCCGTCGCCTTGCTGGTCCCTGCTCCGCTCAGCTTTCCCGACCCGCTCCCGCCGGTGTTAGTCGAGCGGGGGCGCGGTTATCTCAGCGTCACCCTCCCGACGGGCCGGTTTTCGGAACTCAAACGGGCCTTGGTGTCCGACGGGTTCAAAGCATCCGAAGTCGATTCGTCGGTCCGCTTAAGGCGTTTTCAAGGTAAGCCCAGGTAGGTCCGATTTGCCCGCCTCGGGGGGCGTCGGGGCGAAGCGGCGCGCCGCCTCGTCGGCGTGGTAGGAGCTGCGGACCATCGGCCCGCTGGCGACGTATTCGAAGCCCAGATCCTCGGCGAACCTCCCCCAGGCCTCGAATTCCAGCGGCGGTACGTAGCGTTGCACCTCGAGGTGCTGCGGCGTCGGGCGCAGGTATTGCCCCAAAGTCAGGATCGTCACGCGGCCGACCTCGCGCAGGTCGCGCAGGGCCTCGCGCAATTCCGTGTCGCTCTCGCCCAAGCCCAGCATCAGGCCGCTCTTCGCCACCATTCCCGCCTGCGAAGCGAGTTGCAGCACCTCCAGCGAGCGCTCGTAGCTGGCCTGGGGGCGAACTGTTTTTTGGAGCCGCTTCACCGTCTCGAGGTTGTGGTTGAGGATGTGCGGCTCGGCCTCGAAGATGCGATGCAAGCTGTCGCCCTTGCCGCGGAAGTCCGGGATCAATACTTCCACCTGGGTCTCGGGACAGCGTGCCTTGACCTCGCGGATGGTCTTGGCGAAGTGCCCGGCCCCGCCGTCGGGCAGGTCGTCGCGGTCCACCGAGGTGATGACGACGTGCTTCAGTCCCAGCCGCGCGATCGCCTCGGCGACGTGCTCGGGCTCTTGCGCGTCCAGCTCGAAAGGCTTGCCCGTCTTCACCGCGCAGAAGCCGCAGCTCCGAGTGCAGATGTCGCCCATGATCATCACGGTCGCGGTTTGGCGCTCCCAGCAGTCGGCGATGTTGGGGCAGTGGGCTTCCTCGCAGACGGTGTTCAGCCGCAGCTCTTTGAGCATGCCCTTCAGCTGGAGGTAGTTTTGCCCGGAGGGGATCCTCGATTTGAGCCAAGCGGGTTTCATGCGGGGCGACCGTCCATGCCATCAGTCAAGCACCCCGGCCTGGGGCTGTCTAGATTAAAGTTCTTCGGGAGGGAGACGGATGCTGGCGGCCTCGGCGTGGGCGAGGGCGTCTTGGTATTCGTCGGGGGTGAGAATTTTTCCCAGGCCTCGTTTTTCGATCTCGCGGGCCTGGACTTCGGGGCTGTTCAGGACGGCGATCCCCGCGCCGCGCGGGAGTTCTTCTCCCTCCCGGCAGAGGGTGACCTTGAGGGTGCCTGAGGCCGCGCAGGGGAGGGTCTCGGAGCGGCCGTTGGCGTGAAAGGCAAGCAAGGCGTCGCCCGCCTTAAGCTCGGTCCCCGTCTTGTGCAGCCAGCGCTCGAGGGTGGCCCCCGAGGCGGCGGTCTTGGGAAAGAGGAGGGTGAGATAGACCTTCATCGTCGAAAACTTTAACACGCCGGGCTTCGGCCCTGCACCAAATAAATATTCCTGTATGCGGGCCGCGCTTCGCGCTATTTATCGGGCGAATGTCCCCCTTAAGGACCCTCAAAAAACCCCCGCCCCTGCGCCCGGGGGACACCCTCGCCGTCGCGGCCCCGGCCAGCTGCTTCGACCGCGAGGCCTTCCTCCAAGGGGTGGCCCGGCTTGAGGGCCTGGGCTTCCGGGTCCGCTTCCGCGAAGACATCTTTTCCAAAAAACGCTTCCTCGCCGGCGACGATGCGCGGCGTTTCCATGAATTGAAGGAATATCTCCTCGACGACGAGGTGCGCGCCATCTTCACCGCCCGCGGCGGCTACGGCTCGATGCGGCTGCTGCCCCTCTTGGAGACCCTGCCCAAGGATTTGCCGCCCAAGATCCTGATGGGCTACTCCGACATCACCTCGCTCTTGATGTTCGCGCAGCAGCGCTGGGGCTGGGTGACCTTCCAGGGACCGGTCGTGGCGAAGGACATCGGTGCGCGGATGGCGGCGCCGGGCGAGGCCTCGCTCCTGCGCAGCTTGGGCGACCCCCGGCCGCTCGGCGCCCTGCAGCCCGAGGGCCTGGCCGCCCTGCACCCCGGCCGGGCCGAGGGGCGCCTGGTCGGAGGCTGTCTCTCGCTCATCGTCTGCTCCCTCGGGACGCCCTACCAGCTCGACACCCGCGACGCGATCCTCTACCTCGAGGACGTCGGCGAAAAGCTCTACTCGATCGACCGGATGATTACCCACCTGCGGCTCGCCGGTCTGTTGGACGAAGTCCGCGGCATCGTCTTCGGGCCCTTGAAAGACGCCCACGACCTGCCCGCGGTGATCATGGACCTCCTGCTCGACCTGCTGGCCGACCTGCAGGTGCCGATCCTGTTCGGCTTTCCCTCCGGCCACCTCGACGATTCTTGGACCATCCCCCTCGGGACGCGAGTGACCCTCGACGCGGATCGCCCCGCCCTGATCTTCGAGGAAGGCGCGCTCTCCGATGGATAAGATTGCCGCGGCATTCGGCGAGGCCATCGCCGGCAAGGTCTTCAGCGGGGCGCAGTGGATCGCGGGGCGCGGCGCCAAAACCCTGTACCGCGGGGCCTTCGGGTCTTTGAGCCACGAGCCCGGCGCGCGTCCGGTCGGCGACTATTCCCTCTTCGACATCGCCTCGCTGACCAAGCCGGTGGCGACGACCACGCTCTGCATGCTGGCCTGGCAGTCGGGCCGCCTGGATCTGGAGGCGCAACTCCAGGACTACCTCCCCGAGTTCCGGCGCAAGGAGGCCCTGACCGTGCGGCAGCTTCTGCAGCACCATTCCGGCCTACCGGCATGGTTGCCGCTCTTCGAGGCCGCGCGCGGCAAGGGCTGGAGCTACGAGCAGGTGCGGGAGTTTTACCTGGCGCGCATCGCCGAGGTGCCGCTGGAGGCGCCGCCGGTGACGAAGCGGATCTACAGCGACTTGGGCTTCATCCTCCTGGGCTTCCTGCTGGAAGAGCTCGCGGGCCGGCGCCTGGAAGGCCTGTTTTGGGACGAGGTGGCCGTGCCGCTGGGGATGACGCGCACGATGTTCCACCCCTTGAACCACCCCGACCGCGTCATGCCGCAGGACATCGCCGCCACCGAGCTCTGCCCCTGGCGCGGCCGCCTGCTTTGCGGCGAGGTCCACGACGACAACGCCCACGTCCTGGGCGGGGCGGCGGGCCACGCGGGGCTCTTCGGCAACGCCTTGGACCTGGAGATCTTCGCCCGGGAAATTTTGGCCGCCCGCCGCGGCGCCGGGAGGCTGCTGCGCCGCGAGGCCTTTTTGGCCTTCTTCGACGGCGAGGCTCCGCTCAAGTTGGGTTGGGACACCGTCAGTCCCTCCGGCAGCCAGGCCGGGAGGTATTTCGCGCCGAATAGCTCGATCGGCCACCTCGCCTTCACCGGCTGCAGCCTATGGATCGACTTGGCCGACGAGAAATACGCCGTCCTGCTCACCAACCGCGTCCACCCCTCGCGCGACAACGAGGCGATCAAGGAATTTCGGCCGAGGATCTACGACCTCTTTTGGGAAAATCCCCCCGCTTGAAATCGTTTCCCCCATGACAAAGCCCTTCATTTGTGCCAGGACCCTCAAGCTATGAAGATCCACCTCATCGGCATCTGCGGGGTGATTCGCCAGCCCGAAGCAAGTTCGGGCTGGCTAAAGCTCAGGGGGCGGATGCCCTCCCCCTTCAACCCCCAGCAAGACATTATTTCCAAGGCGAAAAAATCATGAAGATCCACCTCATCGGCATCTGCGGCACCGGAATGGCCAGCCTGGCGGGCATGTTGAAGGCCTCGGGACACGAGGTGCAGGGCAGCGACCAGAACGTTTACCCGCCGATGAGCACTATCCTCGAGCAGGCGGGGATCCCGATTTTCTCTCCCTATAGCGCCGGCCATCTGAAATCCCCGCCGGACCTGGTCGTCGTCGGCAACGCCATCTCGCGCGGCAACCCGGAGGCCGAGGAGGTCCTGGCGAAAAACATCCCGCATGTCTCCATGCCTCAGGCGCTCTCGCGCTTCTTCCTCGAGGGCAAGACGCCCCTGGTCGTCGCGGGGACCCACGGCAAGACCACGACCGCCTCGCTCTTGGCCTGGGTGCTGGAATCCGCCGGGAAAGACCCCAGCTTCTTCATCGGCGGTCTGCCGAAAAACTTCGGGAGCAATTTCAAGCTGGGGAAGGGCGAGTATTTCGTCCTCGAGGGCGATGAGTACGACACCGCCTTCTTCGACAAGGGGCCGAAGTTCTTGCATTACCGGCCGCGGCACGTCCTGCTCACCAGCGTCGAATTCGACCACGCCGACATCTACACCGACCTCGAGCACGTCAAATCCGCCTTCCGCCGCCTGCTCGGGATCCTCCCCGCCGAGGGGAGCCTGGTCGCCAACTTGGATTTTCCCGTCGTCGCCGAGCTTCTTCGGGATTTCGCCCATCCGTCGGTCACCTACGCCATGAATCCCGAGCTGCACGATCGGGCGGACTATTTCGGCGAAATCCTCGCCACGGGCGAGCGGACAAGCTTCTGCGTCGCCTCGCGCGAGCACGGCAAGGAGTGCTGCCACCACGAAGTCTCCTGGGAGATGCCCGGCGCCCACAACGTCAGCAATGCCCTGGGCGTCGTCGCCCTCTGTCTGAATTTGGGATTGAGCTGGCAGGAAATCCGCCAAGGCCTGGCGACCTTCCAGGGGGTCAAGCGCCGCCAGGACGTGCTGGGCGAGATCGGCGGCGTCCTGGTGATCGACGACTTCGCGCATCACCCGACCGCGGTGAAGGAGACGGTCGCGGCGGTGCGCAAAAAGTACCCCGGCCGTCGGCTCTGGGCCGTCTTCGAGCCGCGCAGCAACTCCAGCAAGCGCGACGTCTTCCAAGAAGACTACCCCGCCGCCTTCGCCGAGGCCGACCGGGTCCTTTTGGCCGACGTCTTCATGCCCGAGAAGGTGAAGAGCGGGAAGGTGCTCGACGTCGACACGGTGGCCGCGGCGGTCAACCGTTCCGCGCCGGAGCCCAAGGCGCGGCATATTTCCGGGGTCGAGGCCATGGTGGCCGCCCTGGCCGAGGAGTCGCGGCCCGGCGACGTCCTGCTGTTCATGAGCAACGGTGGCTTCGGCGGGATTCACCAAAAGATATTGCAGGCTTTGCGAAATAAAACGACCTAAAGGAAAGGCTATTGCGTAAGACGCCTGGATTCCATTAAGGCTTCACCCCGTCCCTCGGGTTCTTTCTATAGGAGATTCTATGAAGCACACGTTTATCGCCCTTGCCCTCGCGGCCCTCGTCTTGGCCGCCGCCCCCGCCTCGGCCGCCACGCCGGTCTTTTCGGCCAACGGTTTCGTCTGCGGCAAGGAGGGCGTCACCGTCACCTGCAAGGGCGGCTTGCCCAACGGCAGGGACACGATCACCGGCACCGGGCACAACCTGGTCTACCTGACCATCAACACCTTTCAAGAAGGCGCGCCGACCCGCTACACCTACTTCAGCGACACCGGCTGCCTGATCGGCTACACCTTCGGCGCCGGCGGCCAGCCGGTTGCGGCGGTTGCCGCGCACCGCAGTGGCACCAAGTCGACCTTCTCCTTCGAGGACGGCAAGTACGAGAAGATCATCCAGTTCTGCATGTCGGAAAATCCGACGGCCTCCGCCCAGCCCCCCGCGAAGCCCGCGGCCCCGGCGGTGACCACCGCGCATAAGGACGCGGCCCCCGCGGCCAAGCCCGAGGCGGCCCCGGCCAAGAAGCCCGCGGCGAAGTGATTTGAAATATTTTGGAGTATTCCCAAAAGGGCGGAGCGATCCGCCCTTTATTTTTTCAGCTTCAGGAGCCAGTCGATCGAGTCTTGCCGAAAGCCCGAGGCACCCGGATGCCCGCCGCCGCCGTACTTCTGCGCCAGCTCGCTGACGTCGACGATGGGCGAGCGCAGGCTGAAGCTCCACACCTTGCCCGTGTAATAAAAAAGGATCGCCACGGCATAGCCCATTTCCTTGTAGATATACTCTCCGATGTCGCTGGCCTCGAGGCTCCAATTGACCGCGAAGGCGCGGTGTCCGTGAAAGTCGAGCTCGAAGCCGTTTTTGACGCCGCTTAAAATGTTGAGGCGTTGGCTGAGCAGGGCGTATTCGCCGCGTTCGACGATCTTGCGGAAGGCCGCCTCGTCCAGGTCGTCGATCAGCCGACGCCAGGTTTCGGAGGCGGGGTCGAGGATGTCGACCGTGTTGCGCAGAT
>SZOV01000027.1 GCA_030263375.1 Deltaproteobacteria bacterium PRO3 | reverse complement strand
CTCGAGGGAGGCCTGCAGCGCCGCGCTGGAGCCCTGCACGTCGGCCTTGAGGATCAGCGAGAGCTCTTTGGCCTCGCCGCTCTTCAGCTTGGTGAAGAGGTCCTCGAGGCTCATCTTGCTGGGGGCGGTGATCTTCTGCTCGCGGGCCTTCATCTGGCGGTGCTCGGCAACCTGCTTGGCGCTCTTCTCGTCGGCCAAGGCCTGGATCACGTCGCTGGCCTGGGGCACGCCGTCGAGCCCCAAGACCTCGACGGGGACGCCGGGGCCGGCCTCGGTCACGTTTTCGCCGCGGTCGTTGGTCATGGCCCGAACCTTGCCGAAGTGCTGGCCGGCGACGACGACGTCGCCCGCGTGCAGGGTGCCTTCTTGGATGAGGGAGGGGACGACGGGCCCCCGCGCCTTCGCGAGGCGGGCCTCGATGATGACCCCCTTGGCGAGCTTGGCGGGGTTGGCCTTCAGCTCGAGCATCTCGGTCTGCAGGAAGATGGATTCCAGCAGTTCTTCGATGCCCTGCTTGGTCTTGGCGGAGACGTGGACGAAGAGGATGTCGCCGCCCCAGTCCTCGGCCAGTAGACCGTGCTCGGAGAGCTGGCGCTTGACGTTGTCGGGCTTGGCCTCGGGCTTGTCGATCTTGTTGACCGCGACGATAATCGGGACCTCGGCCGCCTTGGCGTGGTGGATGGCCTCGAGGGTCTGCGGCATCACGCCGTCGTCGGCGGCGACCACCAGGACGACGATGTCGGTGACCGAGGCGCCGCGGGCGCGCATTGAGGTGAAGGCCTCGTGGCCGGGGGTGTCGAGGAAGGTGAGCTCCCTGCCCTGCCCCAGGCGGACGCGGTAGGCGCCGATATGCTGGGTGATGCCGCCGTGTTCGCCGCTGGCGACCTGAGTCGAGCGGATGGCGTCGAGCAGCGAGGTCTTGCCGTGGTCGACGTGGCCCATGACGGTGACGACCGGCGCGCGGGTGACCATGGCTTCGGGCTTGTCTTCCTCGGTCTTGAGGACGTTCTCTTCCTCGAAGCTCGTTTTGCGGACTTCCCACTGATAATCTTGCGCGAGCAGCGTGGCGGTGTCGAAGTCGAGGGCCTGATTGAGCGTGGCCATCGTCCCCATCCCCATGAGCTTCTTGATCAGCTCGCCGCCCTTGACGCCCAGCTGCTGAGCCAGGTCGGAGACGGAAATGGTCTCGCCCATCTTGACGACGCGCTTGATCGCCTTCGGCAGGGTCGACTCGGTCTTCTTGCCGGGGACCCGCGACTTGGTGCGGCGCCGCTTGGCGGAGCGCACCGGCTGGAAGACGCGGTCGGCGGTGTTGTGGGTCGAGATGCGCGCGATCTGGGAAAGCGTGCTGACGCGTCCGATGCCGTCGATGCCCAACTCGTCTTCCTCGAGCTTGGTCTTCTTGCCGCCCTTCTTGTTGACGCGCAGTTTTTTGCTCTCTTCGTCTTCGGGTCCCTCGGCGGGGGTCGCGGGCGCGACGCCGGCGGCGGGTCCGAAAGACGGACCCTCGGCCTTCCGCTTCATGTGCGGCAGCTGGATGATGGTGCCGACGGGAGGCCCTTCGGGCAGCGCTCGGGGGCCGACCACCTTGGGCTCGTCCTCCTTGGCGCGGATCACCATCTCGGCGGGTTTTGCCGACGCGGGCTTCTTGGCCTCGGGAGCGGCGGGTTCGGGGGCCTTGGCCTTCGGCGCCGGCTTCGCGGCGACGGTCGCCTCGGGGGCCTTGGCCTTCGCCTCGACCGCGGGGGGCTCGGCGCTCGCGGGCGCCGGAGCGGCGGCCTCGGGAGCGGCGGGCGCCGCGGGGGCTTCGGCTACGGGCGCCTCGGGCGCCGCCTCGGCGGGCGGCGGAGCCTCGGGCTCGGTGGCCTTGGCGCGACGGCGGATGACGCCGGGCTTGATGCGTTTTTCGACGACGCCTTGTTTGTTTTCCATAGTGAAGATCCTAATACAAATTAACTTGGCTTAACACGGCCCGAAGGCCGCGTTGAAAAATCAATTCGCCTCCGTAGAGCTCTCCGGGACCTCGGGCTCGGCCGGTTTTTCGGCGGCCGCGGCGGCCTCCTGGGCGGCCTGGGCCTCGGCGGCGGCGCGGGCTTCGGCCTGGGCCTTCAGCTCGGCCTCGACGCGGCGGCGCTCTTCCTCGGCCTTGCGCGCCTCCTCGCGGAGGAAGATCTCGCTGGGGCGCTCTTCCACCGGCATGGCCATGGTGTCGACCGCGCGCTGGTGGATCTCTTTGAGGCGGTCCTGGTTGATGCCGGGCAGCGTGAGGAACTCTTCGAGCGGCGTGTCGGCGATCTCTTTGGTGGTGCGGAAGGCATGGCTGTAAAAGATGCTCGACATGCTGTCCTCGATGCCCAAGTCGACGACCAGCGCGGTCTTGGCCCGCTTGGTCATCTCGTCGTGCTTGGTCTCGCTGTAGATGTCGATGTTCCAGCCGGTCAACTGGGCGGCCAGGCGGACGTTCTGGCCGCGCCGGCCGATCGCCAGCGAGAGCTGGTCGTCGGGGACGATAATCTCCATCGAATGGTCCTTCTCGTGGATGATGACCTTGGCGACCTCGGCCGGGGCGATGGCATTGCAGACGAAGCGGGCGGGGTCTTCGTCCCAGGTGACGATGTCGATCTTCTCGCCGCGCAGCTCTTGGACCACCGATTGGACGCGGCTGCCCTTCATGCCGACGCAGGCGCCGACCGGATCGACGTCGCTGTCCTTGGAGTAAACGGCGACCTTGGCGCGGCTTCCGACCTCGCGGGCGACGTTCTTGATCTCGACGATGCCCTCGTTGATCTCGGGAACCTCCATCGCGAAGAGCGAGCGGATCAGCGCCGGGCTGCGCCGCGACAGGATCAGCTGCGGGCCCTTCAAGCCCTTGCGCAGCTCGAGGAAATAGGCCTGGATGCGCTCGCCGGTCTTGTAGGTCTCGGAGGGGACCTGCTCGGAGACCGGGATGATCGCCTCGGTGCGGCCCAGGTCGACGACCATGGTGCCCTTTTCGAAGCGGCGCACGATGCCGGTGATCAGCTCGCCGACGCGGTCTTTGTATTCGTTGTAGATGATGTCGCTTTCGGCCTCGCGGATCTTCTGGATGATGACCTGCTTGGCGGTCTGCGCGGCGATGCGGCCGAACTGATAGGAATCGAGCTTTTCACCCAGCTCGTCGCCGACCTGCGCCTCGGGGTCGAGCTTGACGGCCTCGTCCAGGGTGATCTGCAGGGCGGGATTCTCGATGGTTTCGGCGACGGTGCGGAATTGGAACAGCTCGACCTCGCCCAACTCTTCGTTGTACTGCGCCTCGAGGACGGCGTCGTGGCCGTACTTTTTGCGGGCCGCGGAGACCATGGCGGTCTCGATGGCGTCGACCAAAATCTCCTTGGGAATGCCCTTGTCGCGCTTGACCTGGTCGAGCACCGCGTTCAGGTTGATGAACATCGACTTGACGTTTTCTTTCGCGGTTTTTCGCTTACGCGGGGTACGGGGTGGCATGCACGCTTCTCCTTAACTGAAAAATCACGCCTATTTTTTTCTTTTTCCGGAGGCGGCGCCCTCCGCCCGCCTCGCTTCGGAGGCGAAGTAATCCAAATTCGCTTTCTTGATCCGGACCAGCTCGATCCGGAACGCCTGCTTGTCGATCTCGACCTCGATCGCCGCCGCGGCGCCCTCGCCTTCGGCCTTCAGCAGCGGCCCCTTGAAGTGGCGGCGGCCCTCGATCGGCTCCTCGGTCGTCACCTGGACGATGTTCCCGAGCTGGGCCGAGAAGTGCTCCAGTTTGTTTAAGGGGCGATCCAAGCCCGGCGAGGAGATCTCGAGATGATAGCTCCCCTGCAGCTCGGCCTCGACCTCTAGGATCGGCCCCAGCGCCTGGCTGAAGCTTTGGCAGTCGTCGATCGTCACGCCGCCCGGCTTGTCGATGTAAAGCCGCCACACCTTATCGCGGTGCTCGACGCCGCTTTCGACTCGGAGCAACTCGTAGCCCATGCTCTGGGCCAAGGGCTCCGCCAATCTCCACACGCTGTTTTGTTCGCGATCCATGAAATACCGGGCCTTTTGCAGCCGTCCGCCCGTCCCCGGGGGAAATTTAAGCAAAAAAAAAGCGGGAGAGGAAAAATCCTAGCCCACTCGACGAAGATAGCCAACCACCGGGGCCGCGGCAAAAAAACCGCCGCAAAAGCGCCCTGCCCTTAACACGGCCCTCAGAAACCTGGCAAGTGCTATTTAACTAGTAGGAATTTATAAAGAATCCGGCCTAACCGAACCTCGGTTCAGGCCCCGCCGGCACCGGCGAGCAGGACCACGAATTCCCCCTTCCAGGAGCGCAGCGGCAGGGTCTTCGGGTCGGAAACCAGGGGCCCCCGGTAAAACTCCTCGAATTTCTTCGTCATCTCGCGGGCCAGCACCGCCGGGCGCGGACCGAAAATTTCAAAGGCCTCGGCGAGGAACTTTTGGATGCGATGCGGAGACTCGTAAAAGATCAGGGTCGAGGGAAATTCCTTCAAGGCCTCGAAGCGCCGGCGCCGCGCGGCGCTCTTGGGTGGAAGAAAGCCGACGAAATAAAAGGCGTCGGTCGGCAGGCCGCTCGCAACCAGGGCGTTGACGGCCGCGCAGGGCCCGGGGACGGCCTCGACCTCGAAACCGGCCGCGAGCACCGCGCCCACCAAGCGATAGCCGGGGTCGGAGATCAGGGGCGTGCCCGCGTCGCTGATCAGGGCCACCGATCGGCCCTCGTTCAGCCTTTCGACCAATCCGGCGGCGCGTCGGGCCTCGTTGTGCTCGTGCAGGCTGAGCAAGGGCTTTTGGATCTCGTAGGCCTGAAGCAGCTTCAGGCTGTGGCGCGTGTCCTCGCAGGCGATCAGGTCGACCGCCTTCAGGGTCTCGAGGGCGCGCAAGGTGATATCCTTGAGATTTCCGATGGGTGTGGCAACAAGGTAAAGTTTTCCCTTCACAGCTTCACCCGGTAGCGGCTGGAGATGGGCATGCGCCAGCCGTAGCCGAAGGCCTTGCCGGTCACGCGGATCCCGGGCGCCGCTTGCTGGCGCTTGTACTCGTTGGCGTCGAGGCGGCGCAGGACCTCGGCCACCGTCTTTTTCGAAAAACCGTCGGCGACGATGGCCTCGGGGCTCATCCGCCGCTCGATGTAGCGCTCGAGGATGCCGTCGAGGATCTCGTAGGGCGGGAGGTCGTCCTGGTCCTTCTGCCCCGGGGCCAGCTCGGCGGAGGGCGGCTTGGTGAAGGTGGCGCGGGGGATGGCCGGCTGGATGCGGTTGGCGAGTCGCGCCAGCCGGTAGACGAGCATCTTCGGCACGTCGGAGATCACCGCGAAGCCCCCCGCCATGTCGCCGTAGAGGGTGCAGTAGCCGACCGAGAGCTCGGACTTGTTGCCCGTGCTGAGCAGGAGCCTCCCCTCCCGGTTGCTGAGCGCCATCAGGATGTTGCCGCGGATGCGGGCCTGGATATTTTGCAGGGCCGTGTCGACCTTGGCGCGCCCGTCGAATTTCAGGGTGCCTTTGAATTGCTCGTAGAGCGGCGCGATCGGGTAGACGCGGTATTCGATCTTGAGCGCCTTCGCCAGGGACCTCGCGTCGCTTAAGCTCCCCCGGCTGGAGAACTCCGAGGGCAGGCTGACGCCGAGGACGTTCTTCGCGCCCAGAGCCCGCACCGCGATCCAGGCGGTGAGCGCGCTGTCGATGCCGCCGGAGAGGCCGATCACCGCCTTCTGGAAGCCGCACTTCCGCATGTAATCGCGCAGGCCCAAGACGAGCGCGTCCAGGACCAGGGCCTCTTCGGAGTGCTTGGGAAGCGGAATCGGCTTAAGCCGCGCCAGGTCGACGACCTGGAGGTCCTCCGCGAAGGCCTTGAGCTGCTTCAGCACCTTGCCCTCGGCGCTCAAGACCAGGGATTGGCCGTCGAAGACCAGGTCGTCGTTGCCGCCGACCAGGTTCACGTAGACCAGGGGCACGCGGTAGCGCAGGGCCTGGCGCTGCAGGAGGTCGCGCCGCAATTTTTCCTTTCCGCGCGAATAGGGAGAGGCGGAGATATTGATGAGCAGCTCGGCCCCGGCGCGGGCCTGCTCGAGGACCGGATCGACCGGGTATTGGGAACGCCCCCAATAGGCGCGGTCGTTCCAGATGTCCTCGCAGATGCTGACGCCCAGGCGCCTGTCGCCGAAACCGAAGACGGGAGACTCGTGCCCGGGCTCGAAATAGCGCCCCTCGTCGAAGACGTCGTAGGTCGGGAGCAGGATCTTGTGCTTCACCGCCAGGATCTTGCGGTCCGCGATCAGGGCGGCGGCGTTGGCCAAGGGCTTGCCCTGCGGTGCGTCGCGACGGTCGACGAAGCCCACCAGGCAGGCCGGGCCCCGGGCCTTCTGGGTCAGGTCTTTCAAGGCGCGCAGGTTGGCCTCGATGAAATCGGGCCGCTCCAGCAGGTCTTTGGGGGGGTAGCCCGTCAGGGTCATTTCGGGAAAGACCGCAAGCTCGGCGCCCTTGGCCCCGGCCGCCCGCAGGGCCTCGAGGACCCGGCGTAAGTTTCCTTCGAAATCTCCGATAGTCGTGTTAATCTGGGCTAGGGCGATCTTCATATGCGGAAAAACCTTAGCGGAGCCGCTCGGAAAACCAAACAAAAAAAGGCCCGGGTCCGGGCCATCGGGGTCATCACCGGCGGCGGCGACTGCCCCGGCCTCAATGCCGCGATCCGCGCCGTGGTCAAGCGGGCCGAGGGCGACGGCGTCCAGGTCTTCGGCATCTACGAGGGCTTCAAGGGCCTCTACGAGGACCAAATCCGCCCGCTCAAGCCCATCGACGTTGCGGGCATCATCTCGCGCGGGGGCACCATCCTCGGCACCTCGCGCTACAATCCCCTCAAGGAAGACGGCGGCATCGGACGGATCAAAAAAAACCTGCAACGGCATCGCATCGACGCGATCGTCAACATCGGCGGCGAGGGCACGATGCGTTTTTCCCACGAGCTGCATAAGCTGGGCGTCAAGGTGATCGGGGTCCCGAAGACCATCGACAACGACGTCTGGGGGACGGACTTCACCTTCGGCTTCGACACCGCGGTGAACATCGCCATGGAGGCCATCGACCGCCTGCACACCAACGCCGAGTCGCACAACCGGATCATGATCGTCGAGGTGATGGGCCGGCACGCGGGCTGGATCGCGACCTACTCCGGCATCGCCGGCGGCGCGGACGCCATCCTCATCCCCGAGCAGCCCTTCCGAATGAGCCGCCTGATGGAAATCCTCGAACGGCGCCAAAAGATCGGCAAGCGCTTCAGCATCATCGTGGTCAGCGAGGACGCGAAGATCCTGCTGGATATCGAGCAAAATCCGCCGGCCCTGCTCCACACCCCCGTGCACCGCGACGAGTACGGGACCTTGAAGCTGGGCGGCATCGCCGGCCTGCTGGAGGGAGAGCTGCGCCGGTCGCTCTCCGCGGAGATCCGCTCCACGGTCTTAGGCTACATTCAGCGCGGCGGCAGCCCCACGGCCTATGACCGCGTCCTGGCCACCCGGCTCGGCGTGGCGGCGGTGGAATTGCTGCTGCAAGGAAAGAGCGGCCGCATGGTCGCCCTGCAGGGGCACGACATCGCCTCCGTTCCGCTGAACCAAGTCGCCAAGAAGCTGAAGACCGTGGACCCCGAGACCTACCGGATCGGCGAGGTCTTTTTCGATTAGACCGGGCTAGGAACCGCGCCTGGCCAAGACCTCGGCGCGTCCGGGAATGAAACTCAGGCAGGCGTCGAGGTCGCGAAAACGTTCTTGCCATTCCGCCGCGTCGCGCTGGGCCAAGACGTCTTGGATCCTCGCCGCCAGCGCCTCTTCTTCCTCCCCCGCCCTCGCCTCCAAACCCAAGGCTTGCAGCAAGGCCTCGTGAAATTTCGGCTCCAGCCCCGCCACGGCGAGGCGGGCCCCGTCGCGGGTCCGGTAGATCCGGTAACGCGCCAGGCTCCCCGTCAGCAAAGGTATGAGCCCCGTGGCGCTCTCGTGGGCGAGGTAGCTCCAAAGATGCTCCAGACCCTCGACCACCGAAATTTGCAGGTGCTGCGGCGCGGAGTCCTGCAGGCGGCGGATCCAGGCGACGAGGATCTGGAAGGCCGCGTAAAAACCCCCGACCACGTCGGCGATCTGCAAGGTGGGGATCTCGCGGGAGGCGTCGTCGTAGAGCAGGCTGTAGAAGCCGGAGTCGACGAGGAAATTAAGGTCGTGTCCGCCGAGGCGGTGTTTGGGGTGATCGGGCGGGTAGCCGATCAGGCTGGCATAGACGATGTCGGGCCGTAGGCGCGCCGCCTCGGCAAAACCGAGCTGCAACTTGTCCATGGCGCCCGGCCGGAAGCCCTCCAGCAGGATGGGCGAGCGCCGGATCAAGGCCCGCGCCTGCTCCAAATCCTCGGCCCGCTTGAGATCCAGCGGGTGCATCTCCTTCCCCTCGCGCAAGGCGTGGAACGGCGTGTAGTCGCCCAGCAGAGCGTCGCCCTTGGGCGGTACGACGCAGTGGACCTCGGCGCCCATCTTTTGCAAGAGGCGCGTGGCGAAGGGCCCCGGCAGGAGCCGGGAAAAATCGATGACGGAAACTCCGGAGAAAATTTTCGGCAGCATGCCCGGCATTATAAGGCCCGGACCGCCTCGGCGGATACCGATTTCGCCGCTTCCAGATAGGCGGTCTCGCGGCCGTGCTCGAAGCGCCAGGGAAAGACCTGCTTCACCTGGATGAGAAATGAGCCCTTGGGGATCTTGTGATAGGGAAGATCGAAGCCGACCAAGCTCTGTCCGGTCTCGCCCTCCGGCGGCGCGCCTTGCTTGGCGTTGTCGATCACGCGGAGCGCGGGCTTGATGCCCAGCGCCTCCAGCTTTCCGTCGTTTTGGATGCCCACCACCAGCGAGCCGGCGGGGCCGGTCAAAGACCACCAAGTCGCCGCCCCCTGCCCCAAACCTTGTTCCGCGGCATCGGGGACGCCGTTCAGGGTCGCAGTTCCGCCCTGGCTGGCGTAGAGGACGCTGCCGTAAATCGCGGAGGAGAAGTCGTAACCGCTCAGCCCCTGGGTCTTGTCCTCGAGAAACTTCGGTCCGTCGATGGGGTTTTGGATGCGCGTCGGGACCTCGACCCAATTGGGGTAGAAGAGAAAATCGGTGACCGACTTCGGAATCAGGTTGATCGGCCCCAGCTTCTTGGTGGCGACCACGCGGCGAATGACGCGGATCGGCCCCACGCGCGTGCCGACCACCCGCGCCTCGACGTCGCCCTCTTCGATCTTGAAGTCGAAGAAGTTCTTGATCGCGAGGTTGAAGCGCACCTTGAAACGGTCGAGGACGTCGGCCTGGGCCTTCCCGTTGCGCAAGATCAGGACGTCCTGCACCAAGGCCTGCCGCGTGCTGAAGCCGATGTCGTAGAAGGCGGTGCTGACGCGGTCTTGGCCGGCTTGGTAGCTCACGTAGGACTTGGTCGATTTCGGACCGGGATTTTCCTCGGCGACGGCGTAGGCGAATTTCCCCGAGGCGGCGATCTCCATCCGCGCCGCGGCGGCGGGCAGCGCCGAGCCCTGCAGCGCGAGGCCCGCGTCGTCTAAGTGGAAGAGCAGGACGTCCTGCGGGTCGAGGACCGTGACCGTCTTGGCGGGGCCGTCCATCAGCCACTGCCCCTTCGCGTCCTTTTCGTCGATCTGAAAGGGGATCGGCTTGGCCGCGCCTCCGTCCGGGGAGGCGTAGACGCGGATCGCCGCGACCGGCTGCCCGAGGAGGGCCGGGAGGTCCTTTCCGGAGACCTCCACGACGGAGGCCGCCGCAGCGGTTTGCAGAAAAAATAAAGTGCCTAGGGAGACGGCTAGGAAGGAAAACAGCGCAGTGAGGGACTTAGGGTTCATTCGGGATTCCAAGGCTTTCTCTTCCTCCCTTCGAATCCAGAAAATCCAATCTTTTCGGCGTTTACCACGCGAGTCGCGCGGTAGCCACCTTTAAAATAATTTCTCCCTCGGGTGGTACGGATTTCTTTTCGAGAATTCTTCGATCAAGTTGCGGCTTTCCTTGTCGAGGTGGGGCGGGAGCTGGATCTGAACGACCACGTATTGGTCGCCATGCCCCGAGCCGTCCCGGTGGGGGACGCCCTTCCCTTTCAAGCGCAATTTCTGCCCGCTTTGCGTGCCGGCGGGCACCTTCATCTTGAGCTTGGTGCCCTCGACGGTCGGTACCTCGATCGCGGCGCCGTTGACGGCCTCTTCGAGGGTGATCGGCACCTGCAAATAAATGTCGTCGTCCTGCCGAGTGAAATAAGGATGCGGCCTCACCTTGATCTCGATGTAGAGATCGCCCGAGGGGCCGTGGTTAGGCGAGGGCTCGCCCTTCCCCGCCAGGCGTATCTTGGAGCCGGTCTTGACCCCCGCGGGGATCTTGACGTTGATTTTTTCGGTCTTGCCGCCCGCGTCGAGGCCGATCTTGGTGGTGGCGCCGCGCACGGCGTCGAGGAAGTCGATCTCCATGGCGTAGGTGCGGTCGGCGCCGCGGATCGGCCCGGCCTTCCCTCCCTTGCCGCCGAAGCCCTTCGGCCGGCCCTTGACGCCGCCCATCCCGAAGAGGTCGCCGAAGATGTCGCCCAGGTCGTTGAACTCGTAGTGGACCTGCTCGCCGTCCGGCCCGGTGAAGGTCGAATAGTCGAAGCCGCCGCCGGGACGCCCGCGGTAGGTGTAGGAATCTCCGCCCGGCCGAAAACCGCCGCCGCCCGCGCCGCCGAACTTGCGCATCAGGTCGTACTCCTCGCGCTTCTTCTTGTCGCTGAGCACGTCGTAGGCGGCGGAGATGTCCTTGAACTTGTCCTCGGCGGCCTGGGCGCCCTTGTTGACGTCGGGGTGGTACTGCTTGGCGAGCTTGCGGTAAGCCTTCTTGATCTCGGCCTCGCCGGCGTCGGGGGAGACGCCGAGGATCTGGTAATAGTCTTTCTCTGCCATAGGGCAACCTTACATATAATGATTAAGTTCGCCGACGCAAGTTGGCGACAAAAAATCCGTCGCCCGGGTCCCCGCCCGGTAGCCACTCGCGAATCGCCGTGAGCTCGGCCTCGGGATGCGCGGCGGCAAAGGCGCGGACCAGCGCCTCGCCCTCCTCCGGCTCCAGCGAGCAGACCGCATAGACCAGGCGCCCGCCGGGCTTCAGCCGGGGCCACCACTCCTCGAGGATCGCGCGCTGCCCCGCCGCGAGCCGGTCGAGGTCCTTGGGCTTAAGACGCCAGCGGATCTCCGGCTTTCGGCCCAAGGTGCCCATCCCCGAGCAGGGCGCGTCGACGAGGATCCAGTCGAAGGCAAGGTTACGGCGGGCGGCGGCCGAGGCGAGGACGCGGGGCGTCTTCAGGCCGAGGCGGCGGAGATTCTCGCGCAGCTCGGCGAGCCGTCCGGACGCCGGTTCGTGGACCCACAGCTCCAAGTCGGGACAGGCCTCCAGGATCGCGGCAGACTTGCCGCCGTGGCCCGCGCAGGCGTCGAGGCCGGTTTCGCCCGGCGCGGCCGCCACCGCCTCCGCCACCCGGTAGGAGTGAGGGTCCTGGATCGAAATCACCCCCTCCTTCATCAAGGGCATCAGGGCATCGCGGTCGAGGGTGCGGACCGTCCACAGCGGGGTCCCCGAGACGCGCGCGGCCTCCAGGCCGGCTTCCCGAAGCCTGCCGGCGACCGTCTCGGGATCGGTTTTTTGCAGATTCGCCCGTAGCCCGACCGGAGGGATGCCGTTGAAATAGGATAGCAACGCGGCCAAGATCGCCTCCGGATAGCGGCACCGCCAACGTTCGAGCATCCATTCGGGAAAGGCCCCGGCGGGATCGCGCCGGCCCTCAAGATGTTTCTGGCGATCGGCGATCACCTTCCGCAGGACCGCGTTGACCATCCGAGCGGGCGGCGCGCCGAAGAGCCTCTTGGCCAGCTCGACGCTCTCGTGGACCACCGCGTGGTCCGGCACCTTGTCGAGGCAAAGCGCCTGGTAGGCCGCCAGGCGCAGGAGGTGCCGAAGCCCGGAGGGCGTCTTGGCCGCGGAGACGTATTCGGAGACGACCCGGTCGAGGAAGCCCTTCTCGCGCAGCACCCCGTAGACCAGCTGGGTGCAAAGGCCGCGATCGGCCGAGCCCAGACGGTGCCGCTCGAGGAGGGCGTCGAGGCGCTCGGAGGCGAAGCCCCGGCCGCCGAGCACCTCGCGGAGGATCTGCAGGGCCAGGGCGCGGGCGTCGGGGGCGGGTTTTCGTGTCATCGAGCGGAGTCCTTGTCAGAAATCTGAGAGACGAATATGAGTAAATCGCCGCCATGACAAAGTCCAAGAAAACCCTCGGTCCCTGGAAAGGCCTCGCGCTGGCCCTCGCGGCCCTGCTGGGCGTCGAGGCCTTCGTCCTGGCCTCGGGGATGGCGGAAAACGCCTGGCTGGCCCGGCGAAACCCTTCCGGCACGGCCTTCACCCGTCGCCACGCCTGGGAGAACGGACAGCAGGTCGTCTTGCAATGGCGGCCCTTGGGCGAGATCTCCGACCACTTGAAGCGCGCGATCCTGGTCTCGGAGGACGACGCCTTCTTCGAGCACGAGGGCGTGGACTTCAAGGAGCTGAAGTCGAGCTGGGAGCTCAACCAAAAAAAGCGGAAGACACTGCGCGGCGGCTCGACGATCAGCATGCAGCTGGTCAAGAATCTCTATTTCTCGAAGGCGAAGAACTTCCTGCGCAAGGCCAACGAGATCCTCCTCACCCTCGACCTCGAGCGGCGCCTGGGCAAGGACCGCATCCTCGAGCTCTACCTGAACGTCGTCGAGTTCGGCCCGGGGGTCTACGGGGCCGAGAACGCCGCGCGCTATTATTTCCAAAAGGGCGCCGACCGGCTTTCGGCCGCGGAGGCCGCCTACCTCGCGGCGATCCTGCCGAACCCGGCCTACCTCACCACGCGCAACACGCGCCGAGCCCAGCGGAGAAAGAACATCATTTTGCGAAGGATGTCGGGCCGGCCCCTGCCGCCCGAGGTACGTTGAGCTTACTTGGTGGCGACCATCACGCTGGCCGGGTACTGCACCGCCAGGGCGGCGACCTTCTTGAAGCCGACGAAATTCAGCCAGCGCTTCAGCTCTTTGGCGGTGAAGACGTCGCCGTGCTCGGTGTGCAGCAGCATGTTGAGGGCGAAGAGCAAGGGCAGCTCGGGCCCGGTGCGCAGGTCGTTGGCGATGAACTCGGCGACGAGCAGCTTGCCGCCGGGCTTGAGGGCGTCGAAGGACTTCTTGAGCAGCTTGCGGGTGGCCGCCTCCCCTTCCATATGGCAGATGTGCCCGAGGATGACCAAGTCGTAGCCCTCGGCCTCGAAGGGCAGCTGGTGGAAATCGCCCTCCCGGAACTCGTAGTTCTTCTGCAGGCGGAAGCGCTGGACGTAACCCTGGGCGACCTCAATGACCTCGGGGTAATCGATTCCGACCACTTTAGTGGTGGGATCGGCCAGGGCGAAGGCGATCGACCAGGCCGCCGAGCCGCAGCCGACGTCGAGGACGCGCTGGCCGCGCAGCGTCTTGCCGACGCCGAGCTTCTTGCAGAGCGCGACGCCCGAGGCGTAGGAGACGGGAAAAATCCGCTTCACCAATTCTTGGAAGAAGGCCTTGCGATCGCCGGCGGCCTGCGCGGTGCCGACGGGCCTGCCCAGGCGGAGCGCCTCGGTGAGGCTGGTCCAGCCCTGGCGGCTGAAGTCGTCGAATTGCAGGGCGGCGCCCAGGAAATTGGATTCGCCGCGCACCAGGAAGGCCTTGGCCTCGGGCTCGAGCTTGTAGAGGCCGCGGGTCTTGCCGAGCAGCCCCATGCCGACCAGGGCGTCGAGCAGCATGCGGGCGGAGCGAAGCGGCAGGCCGGTGCCGCGGGCGATCTTTTCGACGGTGGCGTTGCCGGCGTGGATGCTGGTGAAGACGTCCACCTCGACGGCGCTGGCGAGCACCTGAGTTTTGTAGAAACCCCAATGGATGTTTTGAATGAGCTCGGGTTGAATCTCGAGCGACTTCTCCCTACCGGTCATATTAGGGGGCATTGTAGCGACTGCGGGCGGAGTCGCAAAGAAATATTTTGTGATTCCCGCTACTTGCCGCTGCACTGCGCCAAAAGTAAAAATTTGACAGTGGCGGCGAAAGGCGGTTAAGGTCCGGCGCGTTTTTAGTTATAACCGCGGCGCCCGGCATCGAAAAAGAAATCGGGATGTCCCCGGGCCGGTAGCTCAGTTGGTAGAGCACCGCCCTTTTAAGGCGGGTGTCCTGGGTTCGAGTCCCAGCCGGCTCACAGTTCGTTTATTTGCCTCCACCGCCTTTGTCCCCATCGTCTAGAGGCCTAGGACACCGCCCTTTCACGGCGGCAGCAGGGGTTCGAATCCCCTTGGGGACGAGTGAAGACCCCTTGAGAAATCAAGGGGTCTTTTATTTTTACGATACCCCAAGTCGTCCAGCGCTTAATTTGTGACTCTTCGTTATCGACCGGAGTTCGATGAATGACTCTTCGCCCGCCTGACGGCGAAAAAAACCGACGCCATAGCCAAGAGCCCCACCGTTAAACCCGCCGAGCCCGACGTGCCCGCCCTCAAGGAACAACCCGCGCCCTCGATCAGCGCGCCGCCGGCCCCCGTGCAACCGTTGTCCACGACGCCGTCGCAGTCGTCGTCTAGGCCGTTGCAGATTTCCGCTTGAGGCTCGCAGGCGCTCAAGCTTCCCGCCTGGATGAAGACGTTGGCGTCCAAGATCCCGTCACTGACGTCGGCGATGGCCAGCTTCATGTGATTGGTCGCGCCGGAGTTGACCGTCGCGGTGCAGGTGAGCACCCGGGTGAGCCCATCCATCTCGGTGTCGATGGAACCGCCGCCGTCTTCCAAGTCGTTGTTGATGAAGAGCTCGGGGTGCGACGAGGGACCGACGCCGAAGGGATTCCCGTTGTTGATCGTGTTGATCGAAACCGGATCCGACCCCACCAAAGCGCAGTTCGTCCCGTTAACGAAAAAGGCGAAGACGTCGTTGAACTCGGAGGCGACGAACTCGTTGTATTCGTCCGAGGTAAAAACGTAGAGGAAGGAGACCGATCCCCCCTGCGGGACGAAGTCGAATTCAAGGACGGCGGCGTCCTGAGTCGGGAATCCGCCGGTCAGCGGATCGAGGTCGGCGTCGCCCGGCCCGCCGAAATCCGTCGTGACGCCGTCTTCGTCGTTCGGCCCCGGCACGGAGCTGACCGACCCCGAGCCGAGAATGATCCCGTCGGAAAAACCGATGATCCCGTTGCCTCCGCTGAAGGACCCCGCGGCCTGCGGCGCGCCCGTGAAAGTGACATTGGAAATCGTCACGCCGGAGCCGGCCAAGGACTGCGCCAGTTCGTCCGCGGTGACGCCGCCGTTTAAATCGGTCACCATTAACTGTGCCAAAGCGGGGCTGGACAGGCCGAGGGCGGCGGCTGCAAAGACCGGCGCCCCTCGCAGCAGGTGTTTTCTGATTCGGCGAAAAAAAGAATGAAGTTTCATGGAACCCTCCCGGATTAAAGGCTGAGTCCGCCACGCTAGTCGGTATTCCTGCCTTTGGCACTTCTTTTCTTCAAGCCTGCAAAATCAGAAGCGTTTTTGGGTCCGGAACCGAGGCGGGGAAAATTCGCGCCACCAAACCCAACTTAAGACCCCTTCCGCAGCGACCGAATGTAGGCCAGCGCCTGCTCCGCCGCGCGCTCGAAGGTCGTCGTGTCCCGCCGGATCTTGCTGAGCAGCATCCCGCCCTGCATGACGGTCAGGCAGAGCGCGGCCAGGGCGTCCGGATCCGCGGCGGCCGACAGCTCGCCGGCGGCCTTGCGCTCCGCGAAGAAGCGCGCCAGCTGCCCCCCGCTCCATTCCAGAAAGAGGCGAATATCCTGGCGCAGCAGCTCTTGGTCCGCCGCGAGGTCGTTACCGATGGTGGCCATGGGGCAGGAGCGCTCGCAATGCACCTCCCACTGAAAGCGGATGTACTGATCGAACCAGCCTTCCAAATCTTCCCAAGAACGGATTCGATAACCCGTCCCGGCCTTGCCGTCGCGGATGAGCGCGTGGAGATATTGCAGGACGGCGTGCACCAATCCGTCCTTGGTTTTGAAATAATGCGCGAACTGGCTCTTGCCCGTGGCGGATCTCGCCAGGACCTCGTCGATGCTGGTGCCCTTCACGCCCTGAAGATGGAAAAGGTCGAGGGCGGCTTGGATCATGCGGTCGCGTGTTTCGGTTTTAACGGCCATACCCGGAGACTCTTACTGTACTATTTAGTGCATATTTTATACCAAACAAATGTGATCATTTTATCAAAAATTCTGTATAAAATAGCAAATTTTTCTTGATAAGAATATTTTTTGTACCATATAGTACAATAATAAATAATCATTCTGACTCCCAAACTCAGCGCGTTTCAGGCGGTCCCGGCGCGCCCAAGGAGAATCCTGCCATGCTCTCCAAAATTCTCATCGTCCTCGCGGTCGTCGCAGTCCTCTTCGTGGTCGTCGTCGCTTTGCGCCCCGCCGACTTCAAAGTCAGCCGCAGCCTGGCCGTCTCCGCCCCACCGGCGGCGGCCTTCGCCCAGGTCGACGACTTCCGCCTCTGGGAGACCTGGAATCCCTGGGGCAAACTGGATCCCGCGATGAAACAGAGCTATTCGGGCTCCCAGTCCGGCGCCGGCGCGGCCTACGCCTGGGCCGGCAACTCCCAGGTGGGCGAGGGTCGCATGACCATCCTCGAGAGCCGTCCCAATGAGCGGATCCTTATCCAGCTCGAATTTCTCAAGCCCTTCGCCGCCACCCACACCGCGGAATTCACCTTCAAGCCCGAGGGCGACAAGACCCTCGTCACCTGGAGCATGTTCGGAAAGAACAACTTCATGGCCAAGGCCATGGGCCTCTTCATGAACATGGACAAGATGATCGGGGGGCAATTCGAAAAAGGCCTGGCGGATCTGAAAGCGGTTGCGGAGGCCCCGCCCAGGCCGCAATGACAAGGAAACGTTCGAATTTTTTAACGCTGACAGCTAGAAATAATATGGAGGTTTACCTATGAAATACGTCGACGGTTTTCTCCTACCAGTGCCGAAGAAAAACCTGCAGGCCTACCGCCGCATGGCCGCCAAGGCCGGAAAAATCTGGCGCGAGCACGGCGCCCTCGACTACAAAGAATGCGTCGGCGACGACCTCAATATCAAGTTCGGCCTCCCCTTCCCCAAGGTGTTGAAACCCAAGCCGGGAGAGACCGTCGTGTTCTCCTACATCGTCTACAAATCGCGTGCCCATCGCGACCGTGTCAACGCCAAGGTCATGAAAGACCCGCGCCTCGCCTGCTCCATGGATCCGAAAAACATGCCCTTCGATTGCAAGCGCATGGTCTACGGCGGATTCAAGGTCTTGGTGGATGCCTGACGGAATTTCTTGCCCCTGAGACGTTTCTAAATATTAATACCGGAGTTTAACCCAACGGAGGATCCTTATGAATTCGATCGCGCGATGCGCTGCCCTTCTTGCCCTCTCACTCACCCTCTTCGTCCCGGGTCCCTCTTGGGGCACCGACAAGGATAAAAAGGCTCAGGCCGACGCCGAAATGCAGGCCATGATGGCCAAGGCAAAAGAGGCCGGAACCCCCGGCGCGGGCCACGAAATCCTGAAGAGCTTCGAGGGCGAATGGACGGTCACCAGCAAATCGTGGATGAAGCCCGGCGACAAGCCGCAGCAAAGCGCGGGCACCAGCACCTTCAGCTGGGTGTTGGGCGGGCGCTTCCTCAAGCAGGACTTCAAGGGAAATTGGGGCGGCGAGGACTTCACCGGCCTGGGCTACGTCGGTTACGACAACGTGAAGAAGGAATACGTCTCGACCTGGATGGACAGCATGTCCACCGGCATCGGCCAGGCCAAGGGCCAATACGACGCCGCAACCAAGACCATCACCGACCAAGGCTCCTTCAGCTGTCCGATCAAGGGCAACGTGAACTTCCGCTCCGAGTGGAAGATCCTCGATAAGGACAAGTTCTCCTTCAGCATGTACATGCCGGACGCGAACGGCAAAGAGTTTCGCTCGATGGAGATGCTCTACAAGCGCGCTAAATAAGGCCCGCGGAGCCGGACGTCGCTTTTCCTCTTTGGCTTAGAAAAAACTCTTGCGATATCGCCGCTCCAGGGGCCTATCCTGTCATGGGCCTTGATCGGGGAGGGGCCGTCTACTTACAATGAGTTTCTTCTAGTCCATCTTTTCAGGGAAAGCGGGGCTCTCATGCTCGAACGAAGGTTCTTTTTCTATGCGGCCCTCGTCTTTGCCTTTTTAGTCGCCTTCGGAAAGCTTTCGACGCCAAGCCCGGTCGCGGCCGCGCCCGATCCCTGCCCCGGCGGAACCCTGGCCCCCGGCAGCGGCGAGGACATCGTCCTCAGCGCCCCCTGCAGCGCGGGCGCGGGCACCTTTCATTACGGCAACGTCAACATCGTCAACGGCGGAAGCCTGACCTTTCAAGATCAGGCCATCGACTTCTGGGCCAAGAACATCCTGGTCGAGAACGGCGGAAGCCTGGTGGCGGGCTCGCCCGGCGCGCCCATCGGCAGCGCCGGCGGCGCCGTGACGATTCACCTCTACGGCGCGGACCAGGGGCCCGGCGGCACCGGCGTGGCCTGTCAAACAGACGCCAGCTGCGGCGTCCCCGCCGCCATCTGGAGCAGCAACGGCGCGAGCAAGGTCTGCCTCCCGCCCGACGCCCCGGACACCCCTCTCGAGCAGTGTCGGGTCTTCGATTACTTCTACACCTACGGCACATTGCCCGCCGACGACGGCGCCCCGGACCGCTATTTCGGCTACAAGGTCCTCGGCGTCTCCTTCGGCGGGACGCTCCAGCTTTTCGGAAAGAAAGGGGCGAGCTACGGCAACCTCGATTCTTCCAGCTCCGGCACCAGCTGGGTGCGCTTGGCCCAGACGGTCAAGGCGGGCGAAAGCACCCTCATCCTCGACCGCGAGGTCGACTGGGAGGCCGGCGATTGGATCGTCCTGACCACGACCGATTATCTCCCCGGCCACTCCGAGCGCCTCGAGATCGAGCAGATCGCCGCCGACCGCAAGACCCTCACCCTGAAACAGCCCGTGAAGTACGTCCACAACGGCGAGGCCTTTCCGCTGAACTCCCTGCCCGACCGACTCAAGCTCGCGGGCGCCACCGCCGAGACCCGCGCCGCCGTCGGGCTCTTGACGCGCAGCATCCGCATAGTGTCGGCGGGCGACAGCTTCGATCCGGCCAAGTCCGACTGCGACTACGACTGCTTTCCTCCGGCGGACCAGCTGGTTCCCTCGACGGAACAGCCCGGCCAGCAGCACCCCTACTATTTCGGCGGACACACGGTGATCCGGCAGGGCGCCAAGGACGTCAAGATTCAGGGCGTCGAATTCTACCAGTTGGGGCAAGGCGGACGCATCGGTCACTACCCGATCCATTTCCACCATGCCCGCCAAACGCCGCCGGACACCCTCGTCCAGGACAACTCGATCCACGACTCGATGACCCGATGGATCACCCTGCACGGCGCCCAGCAGGTGACGCTGGCTAGAAACGTCGGCTATCTCTCGATCGGCCATGGTTTCTACCTGGAAGACGGGACCGAAACCGACAACAAGCTCCATTCCAACTTGGGCGTCCTGGCGCGCGCTGCGGTGGACAACGCGCAAAATCCCCGCAAGGTGCCCGGCATCCTCTCGGCCGCCTCCATCCCCGGCGGTCTGGCCTCGCCCTTCTTCGCCTACCAGTCCGACGTCGTGCGCCCCTCGGTGTTTTGGATGATGAACGGCTGGAACGACTTCGAATACAACATGGCGGCCGGCGCCACCGCCTGCGGCGCCTGCTACTGGCCCGTCCTGGGCTCGATCAGCGGGCACTCGCGGCACATGACCTGGGAGTCCTATGCCTCCATCCAGGCCGGCCTGGCCCGCGGCGGGACCGCGCCCATCAAAAAGTTCAAAGGAAACTTCTGCAGCAGCGCGATGAACTCCTTCAATTCCACGCCCGACTCGGCGGTCTGCCACGGCGTCGAGGACGGCTCGCTGCGCCTGACTGCGGTCCCGAATCCCCTGGCCCCCGCGCCCAACACGGATAAGTCCCAAGAGTCCTATTATCCCATCGTCTCTCAGACGCTGCCGGCCTATACCCGCTGCGACGACACCGATTGCAGCGCCGTCCCGGTCTGCTCCGCCAGCAACCGCCAGGCCTGCATGGTCACGGTGCTCGACCAATACACCTCGTCGTTCCATTGGGCGGAGACCAATTTCTCGGCGATCTGGCTGAGGCCCCGCTGGTTCCTGATGCTCAAGAGCGTCCTGACCGACGTGCAAAACGCGGGGCTGACCTTCGTCACCGGCGGCGACTACACCCACTCCTCGGTCATCCCCGGCAACTGGATGCTGGCGCGGCAGAACGTCTTCATCGGCCATGCCCAAAACGCGGTAGACCCCGCCACTCAGGCGGTCCTGAACCCCTTCGTCTCCGACGCCGGGCCCTTCAACCCCTTGCAAACGCCGGACGGCAAGCTGAAGGGACTGAAGTGCGACAATACCGACATCAACTACTGTCTCTCCGTGGACGAGGGCATCGCCATGCCGCTCAGCAACTTCGGCATGAACCAGCGCTTCTTCAATATCTACGACGGCCCTTCCCTCCAGGACTCCAACGCCTTTTTGAACATCCATAAGGCTACGATCGCCGACTGCCCCTTTCCCAACGTCAACCAGCAGTGCAACAACAGCGGTTGGATGTACGGGAAGGTCCTGGGCATGCCGGGCGACCCGGCCACGGGCAAGGGCTACTTGCCCAACGCCGCGATCGCCTGGAAGCAGTCCAACGGCTTCTATTACCCGCCGGCCTTCCACTCGACGAACCTCTTCTTCGAGGGCGTGGACATCCGCCACTTCGTGATCGAGCCCCTCTTCGCGGCCGAGACGCCGGGCTCTTGGTTCAAGACGAACGTGCAGGAGGTAAAGAATCGCTACGCCACCTGGAACCCCGCCGCCTTCGACAACTTCACGGCCATCGACCGTCAAACCATATTGAACGACGACGACGGCTCGCTGACCGGCCTGAAGGCCACCGTCTCGGTCAACGAGGACCCCTTCTTCAACGCCCCGCTCGAGGTCCTGGAATGCGAGTCCGACGCGACGGCCAAGACCAGCCCCTACGAGCACGTGACGACCGTCGTCTACCCGGGCTGCGGCACCGGCTGCGACCAAGCTCAATGGAACGCCAACTGCACCTCGGGCTGCTACGGCGTGCCGCTCTATCGACAGTACCTCAATCCTAAGGAAAACCCGCCGGCAACCAACACCACGAAGATCCGCATGATGGGCCCCGCCATCGGGGGCCGCATCAACTTGACCGCCAACCACGGGAAGTATTACATCGCGACGACGGACGGTCCCGCCTCGCAGCAGAACGCCGCGCTGAAAAACATCTTTCAGGCCGATCAGTCCTACTACGTCTTCCTCGTCTACGCGCAGCCGACCACGCGGCAGACCTACCAATTGTACGTCGGCGCCAATCACCCGAATTTCCAAAACACCAACGTCCAGGCGGTGAGCGTCGACCTGGGCACCTTGGCGCTGCAGTTCCAAGACTTGAACTGGCCCTGGGATCCGCCAAGCTACGACCCCGCGATGGGCATCCTCAGCGTGACGGTGGACATGAGCGTCTTCGCCGACAATTACGCCTTGGCCAAACAGGACGCCTGCCAGCCGAAAAGCTTCTGCGAATGGAAAAACGACGCCTGCCAATGTTCCGCCACGCTGCAGGCCGACGATCCCGACCTCTATAACGAGTGCATCCAGGTGCTCGGCGAGGACGTGAAGCACGACATCTGCAGCTGGTCGGTGCGCGACATCGACTGCCCCGCCTTTATGGAGAACGGCGTCCTCAAGACCCGCTGCATCGGCTTCCGCGTCACCCTGCCGGGAGATTTCGTCGCCGACGACGTCGACCGGCGCCCCGCGCCCGAGTGTTTCCCGGACAACGCGGACTGGGACGTCCCCTGGGTCCCCGCCGCGGCGGACCTGGCGGGTTCCTGCGCCGGCCAGTCCCTGCCCGCGGCTCAGTTTTGCGGCGGCCTGGTCGGCAATCCTCCGCCTCCGGGCACCAAGGCGCTGGCCGACCGCGACCGGGACGGCATCCACGACGACTACGACAACTGCCCCGACCACCACAATCCCGCGCAGACCGAGACGGACGGCGACGGCCTAGGCGACGCCTGCGACGGCGACGACGACAACGACGGACAGCTCGATCACTTGGACTCGTGCCCCTTCGACACGGACGGTTCCTGCCGCGCAACGTCGGTCAAGAGCGGGGGTTGCGCCCTCAGTTCGACGGAAAATCCGCTCGGAGCCCCGCGCCAGTTTGCGCTTTGCTTCGCCTTGGCGGTGACGGTGTGGGCGGGATTCAGGGTCGGAGCGAGATGCCGTAAATGATTGGCTAGGCGGACCGGGGCGAAAATTACGACGGCACCACCAGGACGGGGCACGAAACCCGGCTCAGGACCCGCGCAATCTCCTCCTCTTTCGCGGAGTCCGGCTGCATCCCCCAAATGACGCAGTCGATGCCCCGCTCCTTCACCATGTATACCAGCACGTTATCGAGGGAACCGATGAAGGACAGGGTTTCGAAAGAGATATTTTTCGGGCCATGGATGCGCTTCGCATTTTCGAGCTCGGCCTCGAGGGCCCGGTTGGAGTTCTTCTTCCACTCGTCGTGGATCTCCACCCAGGAATTCGAAGAGGTCACGGGAAACGGGAAGGTGTTGACCAGGATAAGCTTGGCTCCGACCCCGCTCGTCTCGAAGATCGAGACGCCGAAATCAAGCGCCCGCCGGGAGGCGGGGGTGAAATCCGTCGGGATCAAGATTTTTTTCACCTCCTTAGATTAAACCCTCCGCCCCGGAAGGATGATGATTTCAGTCAGGAAAAATCCTGATACCTATCATTTTTCGCGGGGTTATTGGACCTGGCGCAGGCCCTCCGGATCGACCACGAGGATGTCCCGTCCCTCGACCTTGATGTAGCCGTCCTGCTTGAATTCGCTCAAGGCCCGGATCACGGTCTCCGAAGCCGTCCCCGCCATCGCCGCCAAGTCCTCCCGGTGGATGCTCAAGCGGGCCGTCTTCCCCTCCCCGCGAAACAGGCCTTCCGAGAGCTTCACCAGGACCTCCGCCACCCGCTTACGCACCGAGTCATAGGCGAAGCTCAACAGCTGCCTTTCCCGCTCGGCGACGTCTCCGGAGAGCATCTGGATGAACTTCGCGGCGACGTCGCGGTTCCGATAGACGAGGGAGAGAAAGTCTTCCTTGGGGATCTTGCAGATCTCGCATTCCTCGAAGGCCGCGGCGGACTCGGAATAATTCGCCTCCTCCAATAAGGGACCGTAGCCGAAGAAATCGCCCTTTTGGTAGAGTCCGGTGACGTACTCCTTGCCCTCGTCGTGGAGTTTGACGGTCTTGACCTTGCCGCGGTTGAGGAAGAAAAGATAACGGGGCGCGTCCCCCTCCTGGTAGATCGTTTCCTTCTTCTTGTAGACCGCCACCGGAAATTGCTTGGAGAGCTTTTCCAGCTCCCGAAAGCCTCGAGCCTCGTCCAGGAATCGCGTCAGGCCCTCGAGGTCGCGGGAGAATTCCCGCCGCAGTCCTTCGCTCTTCTTCAGCCGCGCCTCGACGGCGTTGAGCAGCTCCGTCTCCTCGAAGGGCTTGGTCAGGTAGTCGTCGGCGCCTAGGTCCATCCCCTTGCGGATCTCCCCCTTCTCGGCCTTCGCGCTGAGAAAGATGAAGGGGATGCCGGCGGTCTCGGGATCCTTGGAGAGGATGTGCAAAACGCCGTAGCCGTCCAATTCCGGCATCATGACGTCGCAGATGACGAGATCGGGCTTGGCCTCCTTGACCGCCTGGAGCCCCTTTTTCCCGTTTTCCGCGGCGACGACCTTGTAGCTGGCCAGTTCGAGGATCTCGGCCGTGTTGCCGCGGACCGCGGGGTCGTCCTCGATGAGCAGGATCTTTTTCATGGCGGTGTTCCTCGCGATTTGGGCAGGAATATCTTGAAGGTGGTGCCTCGGTTTTCCAGGCTTTCCACCTGGATCACCCCGCCCATCATGTCGAGGTAATGCTTGACGATGTTCAAGCCCAGGCCCGTTCCTTGGATATTCCCGGTGTTCTTCGCGCGAAAGAAGGTCTCGAAGAGATGCTTCTGCTCGGAGGCGGGGATGCCGATGCCGTGGTCCTCCACGACGATGCGGATCTCGGAGTCGCCGATCTCCGTGCACAGGCAGATCTCCTTCTCCTCGGGCGAATACTTGACCGCGTTGGACAAAAGGTTGAGCAGGATGCCGCGCAGCAAGGTCTTTTCCAGAAGCACGGGTTCGTCCTCCCCCCGGTGGCGATGATGGATCCGCTGCCCCGGCTTGGCCAGGGCCTGCATTTCCCCCGCCAGTTCCCGGCCCAGTGCCGCCAAGGAAAAGCGGCTGATCCGGTATTCGACCCTCCCCTGCTCGATCTTTTCCAGGGATAGAAAGTCATTGAGGATGCCGTTCAAGTTTTGCACGGCGGTCTTGATCGTCTGGATATGCCGTTCGCGCTTCTCGGCGTCCTCCGGGGCGCGGTACCGTGAAAGCAGCGCTGCGGAGCTCAGGATGGCGCTGAGCGGGGTCCGAAACTCGTGGGAGGCGGTCGCCACGAAGCGCGACTTTAGCTCGTTGAGCTCCCTTTCCCTCTCCAAGGCCTCCTGCACGGCGCGCTCGGCCTTCTTGCGCTGCTCCATCTCCTGTTGGAGGTTCAGGTTGCCCTGCCGAAGCTCGAGAAAGGCCTGGGAGAGTTCCTGCGTTCGCTCGCCCACCTTCCTTTCCAATTCGGCGTTCAAGGCCTTTAATGCGTCCGCGGTCCGCTTGCGCTCGGAGATGTCGCTGACGAAACTTACGATCTCCCGCTTGCCCAGCCGTTCGTAAGGCGCAAGGCTCACCTCCACGGGGAAGAGCGTCCCGTCCTTCCTCCTTCCGGCGAGATCCATCCCCATGCCCATCGCCCGCGCCTTGGGATGGGCGTTGAAGTCGTGGCGGTGGGCGACGTGCCGCTCGCGCAGCGTCTCGGGCAAGAGCACTTCGACCTTCTTTCCGATCAGCTCCTCGCCCTCGTAGCCGAAGAGCTGGTTCGCGAAGGGGTTGACCCGCTCGATGACGCCCTCGGCGTTCGAGATGACGATGCCGAGCTTCGCGGAATGAAAAATGGCCTCGTAGAGATCCATGTCGCCTTTCAACAGATACGCGGCAGCTGCTCGCCGCTGATCCGGTCGAGGACGCGATCCACGCCCATCCGGCTCTTCAGGCTCACGCCTAACCGGGGACCCACCGTCCCGATCCGTGACGCGTCCCGCCCCAGGGGATGCCTTCGCATCCGTTCCAAGGCCGCTTCCGCCTGCGCCTCGGGAACGAAGAGCGCAAAGCGTCCCTCGTTCGCCACGTAGAGGGGGTCCAGCCCCAGGATCTCGCAGGCCCCGCGGACCGGCTCACAGACCGGCACCGCCGCCTCCTCGATCGCGATCCCCAGGCCCGAGGCCTCGGCGATCTCGACCAAGGCCGTGGCCAGGCCCCCGCGGGTCAGGTCGCGCATGCAGCGGATAGAAAAGCCCGCGCCGAGCAGGTCCAGGACCAGGCCCGCCAGCGGAGCCGAATCGCTTTCGATCGTGGTCTCGAAGCCGAGCCCTTCGCGCGCGGACAGGATCGCGATCCCGTGGCGCCCCAGGTCGCCGCTGAGCAGGGCGACGTCGCCCTCCTTCAGCTCTTGCGGGGCGATGCGGCCCGGATATTCCAGAACTCCCACGCCCGAGGTATTGATAAACACCCCGTCACCTTTGCCCTTGTTCACCACCTTCGTGTCCCCGGCGACGATCTGCACGCAGGCCTCGCGGGCCGCGTCTCGCATCGACAGGACCAGCCGCCAGAGGCTCTCCATTGGGAAGCCCTCCTCGAGGATGAAGGCCGCGCTCAGGTAAAGCGGCCGAGCGCCGACCATGGCCAGGTCGTTGACCGTCCCGTGCACGGCCATGGCGGCGATGTCTCCGCCGGGGAAGAAGAGCGGCCGGACCACGTAGGAGTCGGTGGTGAAGGCGAGGCGATTGCCCTTGAGCTCCAGCTGGGCCGCGTCGTGCTGCAGCTCGAGGGTCGGATTGCCGAAGGCGGCCAGGAACATCTTTTGGATCAGCTGGTGCGTCAGGCGCCCGCCGCCGCCGTGTCCGAGCAGGATGTGAGGGTAGTCGCTTAGCGGGATGGGACAGCTCAGGGACATGCGGCCCTCCCGCGATAACGGTAATAGGCGGCGCAGGCGCCCTCGGTGGAGACCATCGTCGCGCCCAGGGGATGCTCCGGAGTACAGCGGGTCCCGAAGGCGGGGCACTCGGGCGGCTTCTTGATCCCCTGCAGGATCAGTCCGCTCAGGCACTCGGGGTTTTCCTCCACGCGCAGGTCCCGGACGCCGAAGCGGAGCTCGGCGTCGAAATCGGAAAACTCCTCCGAGAGCCCCAGGCCGCTCCGCGGGATCTCGCCGATGCCGCGCCATTGCCGGGGAATCACCCGGAAGACCCGTTCGATCATCCGCCGGGCGTGGAGGTTCCCCTCGCGGCGCACCGAGCGGGCGTATTGGTTTTCCACCTCGGCCCTTCCCTCTTCCAACTGTCGCACGCACAGATAAATCCCTTGGAGGATGTCCACCGGCTCGAAGCCCGTCACCACGATCGGGACACGGTATTTTTGCGCGATCGGCCCGTACTCCTCGACGCCCATGATCGTGCAGACATGCCCGGCCGCCAGGAAGCCCTGCACGCGGTTCAGCGGGGAGGCGAGGATGCCCTCCATCGCGGGCGGCACCAGGACCTGGCTGACCAGCAGGGAGAAGTTCTTCAAGCCGCGCTCGCGCGCCTGATACACCGCCATCGCGTTGGCCGGCGCGGTGGTCTCGAAGCCCACCGCGAAGAACACCACCTCTTTTTGGGGATTTTCCTCCGCGATCCGGAGGGCGTCCAGCGGGGAGTATACGATGCGGACGTCACCGTCGGTGGCCTGGACGCTCAGCAGGTCCTTGCGGCTTCCGGGGATGCGGAGCATGTCGCCGAAGGAGCAGAAAACGACGCCGGGCCGCGAGGCGATCGCGATCGCGCGGTCGAGGACCTCGAGCGGCGTGACGCAGACGGGACAGCCGGGGCCGTGCACCAGGGTGACGCCGGGCGGGAGCAGTTCGTCCAAGCCGTACTTGACGATGGCGTGGGTCTGTCCTCCGCAGACCTCCATCAGGGTCCAGGGACGCCGTGCGGCGCGCGCGATGGCGCGGGCAAAGCCCCGGGCGGCCGCGGCGTCTCGGTATTCCTCGAGGTATTTCATGAAGGCGCCTCGATCTCCGCGAGACCTTCCAGTTCCGCAAGGTACTCGAAGACCTTACGGGCCTCGCTTTCCTCCACCCGGCTGATCGCGAATCCCACGTGGACGATCACGTAATCGCCCACCCCGGCCTCAGGGACGTAGGAGAGGTTGACCTCCTTCAAGATGCCCCCGAAATCCACCTTGCCCGTGCGGCGGAGCGGCTCCTCCTGAAGCAAGCGAACGATTTTTCCGGGAATGGCCAGACACATCGCTCAACCTCGATCCTGCGCGGCGACGACGGCCGCCTGTCCCAGGGAGATCCCGCCGTCGTTGGGGGGGATGCTCCGGTGCCAATAGGGCTCGAAGCCCGCCTCTTCCAGGCGCCGCAGGGCCGCCTCGAGGAGGAATTTATTTTGAAAACAGCCGCCGGTCAACACGACCCTTCGCTCCCCTGCGAGGCGCGCCGCCTGCAAGAGACCCTCGACAAGGCCTAGGTGGAAACGGCGGGCGATCCGGGCCCGCGCCGTGCCTTGCGCGAGATCGCACAAGAGCTCCCGCAGCATCGGGCGCCAATCCAAGATGAAACCCTCCCTTTCGGGACGGGTTTCCAAGGAATATCCGACGATATCATCCGCCTCCTCGCACAAAAACTCCAGCTCCATCGCGGCCTGCCCTTCGAAATTTTGGACCCGGCGCAGGCCGATCAGGGCCGCCACGGCGTCGAAGAGGCGGCCGACGCCGCTGCTGCGCGGACATTGCAGCCCCTTCTCCATCATCTCCCGCAACAGCCTCCACTCCGCCGGGGAAAATGCGGCGCGCAGCGGACCCTGGAAATCGGCGAGGCCCGCCGGACCCAGGGCCTCGTGGAGCAGTCCCAGGGCGACGCGCCTCGGCTCGCGCAGCGCCCGCTCGCCTCCGGGCAAGGGGAAGGGCAGAAAATACCCCGCCCGCTCGAAGGCCGCGCGCGTCGCCAGCAGAAACTCCCCTCCCCACAGCGTCCCGTCGGGGCCGTAGCCGAGGCCGTCCCAGGCGACGCCCAACACCCTTCCCTCCAAGCCCTGCTCCGCCATGCAAGCAACGACGTGCGCATGATGGTGCTGCACGCGCCGCAAGGGCCGGCCGAAGCTTTCGGCGAAATGCGTGGAGGCGTAGTCGGGATGCAGGTCGCAGGCTACGGCCTCCGGACGGGTCTCGTAGCAGGCCTGCAAGCGCTCGGCCGCCTCGGCGAAGGCGGCCATGGCCTGCGGCGTTTGCAGGTCGCCCAAGTGTTGGCTGACGTAGACCCGGTCCGAGACGCCGAGGGCCACGGTGTTCTTGAGATGGGCGCCCAGGGCCAGGACCGGCCTCGAAATCGGCACCGCCACCGACAGGGGCGCAAAGCCGCGGGAGCGCCGCAGGAGCATCTCGCGGCCCGCCATCACCCGGAGGATCGAATCGTCCACCGGGCGCGCGATGGGCCGATCGTGTACCAAAAAAGCGTCCGCGATGCCGCCCAGGCGCTCCAAGGCCTCGGACTCGCGGGTGCAGATCGGCTCCTCGGCGCGGTTTCCACTGGTCGCCACCACGGGAAATCCCCACTCCGCCATCAGGAGATGGTGCAGGGGCGTGTAGGGAAGCATCGCGCCCAAGTAAGGGTTTCCCGGCGCGACGGCGGTGGAAAGCCCCGCCGCGGCCCGCCTGCGCAGCAGGACGATGGGGGCCTCGGCGGACTGAAGCCACCTCGCGTCCAGCTCCGAGACCTCGGTGGCCCCGCGCAGCGCCGCCAGCGACGGAAACATCAGGGCGAAGGGTTTCTCCTCCCGCGCCTTCCGCCGCCGCAGGCGCGCCAAGGCCTCGTCGTTGCGCGCGTCCGCGATCAGGTGAAATCCGCCGAGTCCCTTGAGGGCCAGGATCTTCCCCGCCCGCACGGCCCGGACGGCGCATGGCAGAGCCTCTTCCCGCTCCGCCAGCGCGCGGCCCTCCGCGTCCCAATATTCCAGCCGCGGCCCGCAATGCGGGCAGGCGATTGGTTGGGCGTGGAAGCGGCGGTCGCGGGGATCCTCGTACTCCGCCCGGCAGGCCTCGCACATCGCAAAACCCCTCATCGTGGTGTTGGCCCGGTCGTAGGGCAAGGCCTCGAGGATGCTGAAGCGCGGCCCGCAGCGGGTGCAGTTGAGAAAGGGATAGCGGTAGCGCCGGTCGGCGGGGTCGAAGAGCTCCGCGAGGCAGTCCTGGCAGGCGGCGAGGTCCGGGAGGATCGCGGCCGTCTTTTCTCCCGCAAGGCTGGGCCGGATCTCGAAGGCGCCCTCGCCTCGGACCGGGATCTTGCGGACCTCGAGATGGGCGATCTCCGCGTGCGGCGGTTTCTCCCGCGGGAGACGGAGCAGAAAACCCTCCAGGGCCGCCTCGCTTCCTTCCAGCTCGAGGCTCGCCCCCGCCGCGGAATTACACACCCAGCCCGCCAGCCCCAGCTCGCGGGCCAGGCGGTAGACGAAGGGCCGGAAGCCGACCCCCTGCACCACCCCGCCGATCTCCAGGCGCAGCCGCGACGCTTCCATGTTCACTCCGCGAGCTCCACGCTCTCCAGCAGGATGTCCTGGGCCCGGGGGTCGTGAATGTCCTTCAATTCTTCAGCAACCAGGGCCGCCCCGGCCGCGAGGGTGCCCCGCGAGGCCTGTTCGAAGTGCTCGCGAAAGTGCGCGGCGGACATGTGGCTTAAGGCCCCCAGCTTGACGCGAACGCCGACCACGCGCCCCCCGCCGTTTTCCGCGGCGATCTTTTCGATCTTGTGGATCAGGTCTTGGATGAGATGGGCCTCATGCATAGTTCACCTCGTGGTCGGTGTGCAGGGAGAGGAGGATCTTCACGGCCTGGTGCAGCTCGAGACCCTCGAAGAGAAAGCGGTAGATCAGGTGGGCGATCGGCAGCTTGATCTTGAGCTTTCGGCTCATGCGGTGGATGGCGCGGGCCGTGTAATAGCCCTCCGCGATGCCGTGAAGCTCTGCGAAGGCCTGCTCCGGCGTCTTCCCCTCGCCCAGGGCGAGGCCCAGGCGGCGGTTGCGCGACAGGTCGCCGGTGCAGGTCAGCACCAGGTCGCCGATGCCCGCCAGGCCCATGAAGGTCATCGGATCCGCGCCCAGCTTGACGCCCAGCTGGGTCATCTCGGCGGAGGCCCGCGAAATGAGCGCCGCGCGGGCGTTGAGGCCGTAGCCCAGGCTGTCGGAGGCGCCGGCCGCGATGGCGTAGACGTTCTTCAAGGCCCCGGCCAGGCAGACGCCGACGGTGTCCTTCGAGGAAAAGATCCGGAAGGTCGGGGAGGCGATCGCCTCGCGGACCCAATCGACCGATTCCGGACGTTGGGACGCCCCGACCAAGGCCGCGGGCAGTCCGGCGGCCAGCTCCTTGGCGAAGGTCGGCCCCGAGACGAAGACCGCGCGCTCCGCAATCTCGGCCGGCAGGACCTCGCGGTAGATCTGTTCCGCTGTCCGGAAGCTTTCCATCTCCAGCCCCTTCGAGCCGTTGACCAGGACGGCGTTGGGTTCCAAAAAGGCCTTGGCCTGGGCGAGTGTCCCGCGAATCGCGTTGAAGGGAGTCACGCCGACGACCAGTGAGGCGCCTGTCAGGGCCTCTTGGAGGTCGCTCGTCACCTTCACGCCTGGCGCGAGCATGACGCCGGGCATGTTGGGATTCTGTCGCGTCTGACGGAGCCCCTTCGCCTCCTCCTCGGTCCAGGCCCAGAGGCGAATCTCGTGATCGTGGCGTTCCAGGATTTTGCAGAAGGCTGTGCCGAAGGCGCCGGCCCCCAAGACCGCGACTTTCATGGTTCCCTCATTATAGCAAAGATTTCCTCAGCAAGCGCCCGTGCCGCCGCCGCAACCTCGGGAGAGAGCCCCTCCCCGGCGGAGAAATCCCGGCCCTCGATCCCGAAGACCTCCAGGCGCGGCGGGATTTCCCCCAGGGCCCTAGCCAGCTCGATCGCCTCGCCCAGGCTGAAGGCATGTGTGGAATAACGAAAACTCCGGGCCGGCAAGGCCTCGCGGTGGGCCGCGAAGCGCCGGATGGCGCCGGGCGGATGCCCGGATTGCAGGGCGTCGATCAGGATCACCGCCTCGGCGCCCTTCCAAAGCTCCATCAGTTGGGCGCCCTCCCCGCTGGCCTCCAGCACCTCGCAGCCTGCCGGCGCCCGCGCCTTCAAGGCCCGCGCGACCACGAGGCCCGCGGCGTCGTCCCGCCTAAAATCGTTGCCGATGCCGATGACACGCTTCATCCCCGTTCCACCTCCAACTTCAAGAAATGCGTGGCGCAGGAGATGCATGGGTCGTAGTTGCGGACGGCCTGCTCGCAGTAGCCCCGCAGCTCCTCCTGCGGCAGGCGGACGTAGGGCGGGATGAAGCGCCATAGGTCCGCCTCGATGGTCTTTTGGTTCTGGGAGGTCGGCGGGACGATCTTGGCCTCCTTGATCGCCCCCGTGGCGTCCAGGCGATAGCGATGGTAGAGGATGCCGCGCGGCGCCTCGGTGCAGGCATGACCCTCGGCCGCGCACGGCGGGGCCTCTAGGAAATCCCGCTCCGGCGCCTGATATTGCTCGACGATCCGCAGGGCCTCGTCGCAGGCGTAGAGCACCTCGACGCTTCGCACCAGGATGCTCTTGAAGGGGTTGCGCTCCGTCGGCCCCATCCCGACCGTGCGGGCGGCGTCTTGGACATAGTGCGAGAGCCTGTCGAAATTCAGGTTGTAGCGGGCCATGGGCCCGACGAAATAGGCGCCGCGCTCCCGCAAGACGCAGTGCAGGGCGTTGGAATACGCGACATGCTCCTCGACGAAATGCGCCTCGAACTCCGCGGCGGAGATATCCAGGCCGCGGTTGGAGACGATGCGACCCTCGTTGAGGGGATACTCCTCCGGGTGCCGCAGGGCGACGAACTCGTAGTCGCGCTCGAAATCGGGAAAGCGGAACCCCGCGGCCCAGCGCAGGGTCTCGAGGGCGGCCTCCCGGGCCCATTGCAGCGGCGCGATCAGGGCGCGGAGCTCCTCGACCCGCGGCGCCCGGTAAAAGCCCCCCACCCGCACGTTGATCGGATGCACCTCGCGGCCGCCGACCAGGGTCATGATCTCGTTGCCGGTCTTCTTGAGCCGCAGGCCGCGCTGGACGACCTCGGGAAAATCCTTGGCCATGCGGATCGCGTCGGGATAGCCTAGGAAGTCGGGCGCGTGCAGCATGTAGATGTGCAGGGTGTGGCTCTCGATCCACTCGCCGCAATACAGCAAGCGCCGCAGGGCGCGCAGCGGGCCGTCCACGCGCAGACCCAGGGCGGCCTCCACGGCGTGGGCCGCGCTCATCTGGTAAGCGACCGGGCAGATCCCGCAGATCCGCGAGGTGATGTCGGGCGCCTCCCGGAAGGCGCGGCCGCGCAGGAAGGCCTCGAAGAAGCGCGGCGGTTCGAAGATCTTCAGCTTCACGTCGGCGACCTCGTCGCCCTTCAGCCGGATGTAGAGGGCCCCCTCCCCTTCGACGCGGGCGAGGTAGTCGACCTTGATGGTCCGGGTCTTACCCTTGGCGGGTTTTTTATCCTTTTTCTTGGTCATGCGCCTCGCTCGCCTCGCGGAAGGCCTCGGCCCCCGTCTGGAAGGTGCGGTAGACCCGCACCAGGTCTTCGGCCGGAACGCCCAGCCGCTTCCACCACAAACCCAGCGATGCGGTGTTCGGCGACTCCATCGGTCCGAAACAGCCGTAGCAGCCGCGGCGGTAGGCGGGACAGAGGGCGCCGCAGCCCGCGTGGGTCACCGGCCCCAGGCAGGGAATCCCCTGCGCGACCATCACGCAGACCGTGCCCCGCCGCTTGCACTCGACGCAGACGCTGTGGGAACGGATCTGCGGGCGGCGGTGGTTCAAGAAGGCGCCGATCACCTCCAGCAGCTGCCCCTTGTCGATGGGGCAGCCGTTCAATTCGAAATCGACCGGGACGTGGGCGGAGATGGGCGTGCTGCGCTCGAGAGTCCGGATGTATTCCGGGCGCGCGTAGACGGCCGCGGTGAATTCCTTCACGTCTTGAAAATTCCGCAGCGCCTGGATGCCGCCCGCCGTCGCGCAGGCCCCGATGGTGACGAGGTGTTTGGAGACGCGGCGCACCCGCTGAATCCGCTCGGCGTCCTGCGGCGTGGTGATGGAACCCTCCACCAGCGAAAGATCGTAGGGGCCGCGGACCACGGCCTTCGAGGCCTCCAGGAATTGAGCGATCTCGATCTCGTCGGCCAGGGCGAGCAGTTCGTCCTCGCAGTCCAGCAGGCTCAGTTGGCAGCCGTCGCAAGAGGCGAATTTCCAGACGGCCAGCTTGGGTTTTCGCTTCACCATTCAGACTTCCTTGAGGTTGAAGATGCCCTGGATCCGGTCGTAGCGCAGGACCGGCCCGTCCTTGCAGATAAACTGCGGCCCGAACTGGCAGTGCCCGCAGAAGCCCAGGGCGCACTTCATATTGCGCTCCAGGGAGAGGTAGATGCGCTCGGCGGCAAGGCCCTTGTAGATCAACTGCTTGATCGCCAGCCGCATCATGACCTCGGGGCCGCACATCATCACGATCGTCTTCGCCGGATCGAAGGCGACCTCGACCAAGAGATGCGGCACCAGGCCCACCTTGTGCTTCCAGCGCCCGCCGGATTGATCTGCCGTAAGGTGCACCTCGGTGTTCGGGGCGCGCCGCCACTCCTCGAACTGCCGGTGCAGGATCAGGTCCTTCGGGGCCTTCACGCCGTGGACGATCTTGATGGCGCCGTAATTCTCCCGGCGCCGAAATAGGTAGTGCAAGGCGCCCAGGGTCGGCGCGCAGCCCAGGCCGCCGGTGACAATGAGGACGTCCCTTCCCTTCGCCTCTTCAAGTGGCCAGCTGCTGCCGAAGGGCCCGCGCAGGCCCAAGACCTCGCCTTCCTTCAGCGCCGCCAGGGCCTTCGTCACCGGCCCCACCGCGCGCAGCGTGTGGCCGATCACGTCGCCGTCCTCGGGGTCCGAGACGATCGACATCGGCACGTCCCCCGCGCCGAAGGCGTAGAGCATGTTGAATTGTCCCGGTTGAAAACGATAGGCGCGCCGCGTCTCGGCGGCGGCGAGCCGGACGCGGACCGTGTAGATCCCCTCGGCCTCGCGGCGCTTCTCGACGATCTCGGCGGGCTGGGGGATGAGGGCGGTCATGGCGAGGGCTTCCTCAAGGCCGCGACTTCCTCCGTCAGGTCGATGCCCACCGGACACCAGGTGATGCAACGCCCGCAACCGACGCAGCCGGAACTTCCGAACTGGTCGATCCAAGTGGCGAGCTTGTGACTAAGCCACTGCCGGTAGCGCGAGCGGGTCGAGGCCCGCTGCGGCCCCGCCCCGTGGGTGTAGGAGAAGTCGAGGGTGAAGCAGGAATCCCAGCTCTGCCAACGCTCCGAGTGCTCGCCCTTCAGGTCCGTGACGTCCTCCACCGTGGTGCAGAAGCAGGTGTGG
>SZOV01000026.1 GCA_030263375.1 Deltaproteobacteria bacterium PRO3 | reverse complement strand
CGGCCAAGCACCTGAGTGCGGCCTTCGGCTGTCCCATCCGCCTTAAAAAAGCCCGCGGGCGTTACGCGGCCTCCGTGGCCCCCCGCGCCGGCAGCCCGGTCTGAGGGAAAAGGATTTGCCAGCTCCGGCGATCCGACCTATGATGCGGCCGGTTCCACCCATTCCAACCTTCATGAGGGAGAAGCCCATGCTCAATAAATTCCGCAATTCCCTGCGGGCCCTGCTTGTCGTCATCCCGGCCGTCTTCATATTCGCCACCGTCATCACCAACTGCGCCGGCAGCGGCGACGACTGCGACGGAGAGGTCAACGTGGCCACCGCCGACGAGTGCACCGTCTACGCCAACGAAAACGATTGCGACGACTCCAGCTTCGAGAACGGCGTCTGCACCGTCTCGGGCTGCAACAACTGCGAGATCATCGTCGACGACGGCGATCCCGTCATCGACGTGGACGATTCCGGCTTCTAGTAGCCCGACGATTCCGTTTCCAAAGGCCTTCGCAATCCGCGAAGGCCTTTTTTTTTAGTCTGTCGGTGGATCTCCGGGGAGGGTGCCCGGGTGGTGGTTGGGATCCAAGGGAATGATCCACGGATCGGCGGAGAAGAAGGAGGAGTCGGCGGTCGCCAAATCGACGTCGGGATCGATCAGCTGCTGGTAGGGGCGGCCGTTCAAAGTGACCCAGGCATCCACCCGGATGATCGGGTTTTGGATCCCCTGGCCGGCGAGCTCGCGCTTCACGTGCTGGACGTACTGCCAGATGAATTGCGGCCGTTGCCTCATCTTTCCGTATTGAAATTCATTCAGCTCCAGCAGTGGGTCGACCTGGAAGGTCCGTTGCGTAGCCGGGTCGGTCACCCAGATCTTGAGCCGTCCCTGCTTGTCCCTCAGTTTCATGTGCCAGGCGAAGAGGTGGCCTTCCTCCGTCCAACTGACCTCGCCCGGGATGAGGAAATGCCGGAAGGGGACGAGGATTTGCACCGCGAAATACGCGGCGATCAGGGCCAAGGTAAGCTCCCGCCCTCGGCTTTGCGCTGGGGCCGCGACCTCCGCCGGCGGCGGGGATTTCTGAGCGAATAATTTGCGCGGCCAGTCGGGGTCGTCGAAGAGGGTGGCCGCGGCGATCATCAGGAAGGGGAAGACGCCGATCTGGAACAGGACGCTGTTCGTCAGGTTGAAGAAGAGCACGACGAGGAAGGCGGCGAAGCGCGTCTTGCGCCACCACAGGAGGAAGCCGATGGAGAGGTCGAAGACCAGGCCGCCCCAGCTGAAGAAGTAGGGCGCCCACTCGGTCGTCATCAGCGGGCCGACGATGGGCAGGTCCGCCACCTTGAGCAGCCAGCGCCGCATCGGTTCGCCCTGCAGCCAGTCGGCGTTGAGCTTGGCGAGCCCTCCGTAGAAATAAATGATGAAGAACTGGGCGCGGAGGATGAAGAGGTTCCAATTGGGCACGAAGGGGGCGCACGGCCGAGGGCGCTGCGCGAGCGAGCCCCACCGCGTCGCCGAGGTAAACAGCATCAGGAAGCAGAGCAGGATGATCGCGTAGTAGTGGTTGTTGTAATAGGCCTTGTCCAAGAGGAAGACGTAGGAGAAGCCCAGCAGAAAGACCAGGACGCAGGTCCGGTAGAGGATGCCGGCGGCGATGCCGATCCCCGCGGCGACCATCAGGATCAGCAGGGCGCGGAAGTAGGGCTCGGGCAGCGGACGCAGCCACTCGAAGAAGGCATAGCTGAAGCGGAAGCCGGGCTCGAGGTAGTAGTCGACGAAGCGATCCCGCGCCAAATAATAGTAGGCCTGCCAGGCCATCAGGGCGCCGAACAGGATGCGGAACATCCCCAAAGAGGCGGCGTCGACGGGCTGGAAGAGTTTGGCGGAGAACCTGTGCAGAAGCGAGCTCATGGGTCGCGGCGCGGCCTCCCGACTGGGCCGCAACATGGACTATTTTGCGAGGAAGCTCAAGGCTTCATCCCGGCGCCCTCCAGCCCCAGCTCGGCGGCGGCCTTTTCCTTCAGCTCCGGGACATTCTCCTTCAGCCACTGGATGGTGTCGCGCAGCGTCGTCTCGGGGTTGCGCGAGACAAAACCCAGGTCTTCCTTGGCATAGAGCGAGCTCAGGCCCCAGTGCTTCGAGGCCATCTCGAAGACCACGGGGTCCGGCAGGATGGGGTGGGGGCGGGGCGGGAGGAAGCGGTCGAGCAGGCCCGAGGTCTTGGCGAGCAGCTTGGCCGCCAGCGGCGGCAGTTGCAGCTTGGGCGGAGGCACCCCGCCCAGCTCGGCGACTTTTTTGAAAAAGGCCTCGATGCGGTAGGCGGTCCCGCAGAGGTGGTAGACGGGCTTGGGGCGCGAGATCCGCATGGCGCGGAGCATGGCCTGCGTCACGTCGCGGATGTCGACGAAGTGCATCCCGCCGTTGACGATGAAGGGGAGCTTGCCGCGCAGCAGGCGGGCGATGTGGCTGGTAGCGCGCATCCGGTGATCGCCCGGGCCCAGCAGCACCGGCGGGCGCAGGATCACCAGCTCGACGCCCAGCGACTCGGCCAGCTTGCGGCCCTCGCGCTCGGCGCGGATCTTCGAGGCGTAGTAGGGCCAAGAGCCGACGGTCGCCTCTTGGTAGGGCGATTTCTCGTCCGCCTGGCGGTCCGGCGTCGCGAAGCAGCCCACCGTCCCGGAGGTGGAGACGAAGAGGACGCGGCATTTCCGCTCTGCGCCCAGCTCGACCATGCGCAGCAGCCCCTCGACGTTGGTGCGCAGCATCTCCTCGGGCTCGCGCCGCGTGTGCTTGATGACGGCGGCCAGGTGGTAGATTCCGCCCAGGCCCTGTAGGCGCGGATCGTCCTTCCATTTTTTCGGCTCGGTCACCGAGCCCTCGATCAGCTCGACGCCCTTCAGGCCGTGGGTCCAGTTTTGGGAGGCCCAACTTTTCTTGTCGCGGACCAGGGCGATCGGCAGGACCTCGGGGTCTTGGCTCAAGGCCTGGAGCAGGTGGCGGCCGACGAAGCCGGTGGCGCCGGTGACGAGGAAGGGAATTTTTTTCATATTCACGCTCCTGTGCAAACCTACGAATCCATCAACCCACCGCCGCCAGACGCGCGGCGCCCTCCGGCCAGCGGCAGGCCTCGCGGTAACGATTCAAGTCCTGCGCCTTCGGCCCCCAGGCGTAACCCTCGCCCTTGGGCAGCTGGACGAGGATCTCGCGCGCGACGAGGTCCTCGAGGCAGGCCTCGAGGTGCGGCAGGTGCGCGCCGGGGATCTCCGGCAGCAGCTCCACGGCGGAGCGGAGCGGCACGTGGCCCGGGCGCTCTCCCAGGGCCTCCGCTGCGCCGAAGTAGTCGCGGCAGAGGGGCTGGAAGAGGGCTTGGAGTACCGAGCCAAGGCGCTCGTCGCCCGCCGCGCCGGGGCGCGGCGTGGGGACTTCCATGTAAAGATTACCTCGCAGGAAATGCCGGATCGCCGGGTGCTCCGGAAAGGCGGCCAGGGCCTCGGGGAAGAAATAGTGGCTCCACTGGTAGTGGAAGGTCGCGGCGATCGTCGGGTCGACCTTCTCTTCCCCCTTGAGCGGGCTCTCCAGGACGCGGCCGCCGCGGGCCTCGATGGCCGACTTCAGCCAGTCCAGGCCGATGCCCGGCAGGGGGTGCTTTTGCAAAAAGCTGCGCAGGTGGTGGGTGGTGGGCGCCAGGCCCGCCTGCAGCTCGGCCATCACCTGGAGGCTCAGTCCGTTCAGGTCGCTGTCGAGGTTCATCGTCAGGGGCCGGCCGCAGGTCATGTGGATGCGGCCCAAGCGGATCTCGCCGCGCAGGACGCGGCCGATCCAGGCCAAGAGGCCGCCCAGACGCATCTTGGGCTTGGGCGCCCCGCTCAGCTCGCGTTGGAAAGAGTTTTCTTCGGGCAGGCGGTCGTAGCTGATCGAGATCGGCAAGATGCTGCAGGCCTGGCCCGAGGCCTGGAGGCACTTGAGGATCCCGCGCCGCGGCTTCAAGGCCTGGCGCGAGCGGCTGCGCGTGCCCTCGATGAAGAACTCCAAGGCCTGCTTGCGACTCACCAAGTCGTGGATCTGCCGCGTCAGCTCGGGGTTTTCGCGGCCCAGGCCGCGCTGGACGTAGAAGGCCTGGGTTTTGCGGATGACCTTGCCGAGCAGCGGGATCTTGCCGAACTCCTGCGCCGCCGCGATGTGCGGGATGGCGATCCCCAGCTCGGGATAGGCGAAGAAGAGATAAGAGCAGAGGATGAAATCTAGGTAGCTGCGGTGCGTGGGGACGATCACCAGCAGGGTGTCGTCGGGGATAGCGCGGCGCGCGGCCTCGAAGGCCTTGCGGTCGAAGGTGATGGCGTCCGCCGAGCGGCGCAGCACCTTGCGCGCCAGGTAGGCCGAGGCGCGGATCGCGCCGTTGCCCTTGGGCCGCGAGGCGGTCCAGCGCAGGTCGCCCTCGAAGCCGCGGTGCTTGCGCCCCGCGAAGGGGACCTCGCGTTCGTCCTTCTTCATCAAAAAGCGGTAGACGCCGCTGCACACCGTCTCGATGTAGGCCTTTTTCTCGAAATCTACGTCGTCGATCGGCATCGAGGGGCGGAAGTCGAAGGTGCAGTGCGTGAAGTAGGGAAAACCCGTATTCAAATAATGCAGCTGGCCGGTGAGGCGCTCGACCTGCTTTCGTTTCTTCTCGTTGCCGCTCAGCTTGAACCAGGCGGCCAGGGCCTTGCCGGGACCCAGGTGCCACTGCCAGTGGCGCAGGCGGAAGGTCAGGTTGTCGGGCCCGGTGTAGCGCAGGTGCGGGTAGCGGTCGAGGGGGTAGCGGCGGAAGTAGCCCTCGATCACGTCGATGTTCTCGCGCACCGAGCAGCTGTGGCGCTTGCCGGCCACCGCGTAGCGGATGGCGGGTTCGCCGGGCGCGGCGTCGGAATCGGTGAAGGCGCTGCGCAGGATGCGGTCGGCGACCACGTCGCAGGGGACGATGTCGAGCAGCGTGGCCTCGTCGACGACCACCGCCCGCAGGTAGCCCGCGCCGATCAGGGCGACGAAGCCGGCGAAGGCCGCGCGGCTGTCGATCCAGCCGGGGAAGGGGTGCTTCCAGCAGGCCGAGACGATGCTGGGCCGCACGATGCTTAAGGGGACCTCGCCGCGGTTTTCCAGCAGCAGGTGCTCGGAGAGGCACTTGGTCAGGGTATAGGTGTTGGGGTGTCCCGTCTCTTTCAAGAGCTTGCGCGCGTCGAATTTCCCGTCGAGGATGTCTTGATAGATCTCGCGGGCCGGGCGCGGCAGGGCGACCGGCGCCTCGGCGACGGGGACGTTCGTCCCGCGGTGCGGCGTCACGTAGGCGGTGGAGACGTTGACGAAGCGCTTCAGGCGCCGGCAGGACTTGGCCAGCTCGAGAACATGGAGGCTGCTGGCGATGTTGGCCTTGGCCGCGACGGGCAGGGGGAGGTCGAATTCGACCGAGGCGGCGCAGTTGATGATGTGCGTGAGTTGTCCGCCCAGCGTCTCGCGGTCGGCGGCGTTCAGGCCGCAGGCGGTCTCGCTCAGCTCGCCGCCGACGACGGCGACGCGGTCTTCCCAGCCGGCCGGCAGCTTCGAGAAGCAGGGCGAGGTCGCGACCTCGTGGTGGAAGCGCTCTTGGGGCGAGTGGCCCTTCTTGCCGGAGCGGATCAGGACGTAGACCTTCTCCAGGTCGAACTCTTCCGCGCGGCGCAGGATCTCTTCTAAGACGACCTTGCCGACGAAGCCGGTGACGCCGGTGATCAGGACATGGTGGCCAGGCTTGGTCATTGCGCGCCTCCCGCGGCCTTCGGGGCCGGCGAGTCCTTCGCCCCGACCCCCTGGTTGGCGCTGCCGAAGACGTTGTGGGGATCGAGGGCGCGCTTGGCCTGCTCGACCCAGGCGAGGGTCGCGGGCGACTTGATCTGCGGGAGGAAGCGCTGGCGAAGCTTACCGATCCCGTGGTGGTGGGAGAGCGAGCCGCCGTTTTTCAAAATTTCCTCGCGGGCGATGACTTCGAGCTCGGCGTAGACCTCGGAAGGATGGGGAACGCCCTTATAATAGTAGCCGAAGTAGAAGTAGACGCAGACGCCGGTCTCGTAGACCTGGGTCACCCGGCAGGTGATGAAGGGCTTGCCGGGCAGCTTACGGCGTTCGTACTCCTCGGCCAGGCGCCGCTTGACGTTGGCGCAGAGCGCCTCGGCCTGGCTCCAGGGCACCGAGGTCTCGAAGGACTCGGCGAGGAAGTAGTGCTTCATCACGAAGTCGCGGATGTAGGCGATGCCGAAGGTCAGCTGGTAGCCGCGGATGCCGTTCTCGGCGCCGGCCTTCATCCCGCCGTGGCGCTTGGCCAGGCCGTAGACCGTCTTCTCTTGCGCGGCGACCTCGGCACGGCTGCCCTCGAAGACGATGGTGCAGGCGACCATCTGCTGCGGGTCGAAGCCCTTCAGCTTCACGACGAAGAATTTTTCCAGCTTGCTCTTCAGCGCCTTGAGCCCCGTCGCCTTGGGCTTGAGCGCCATGCCGAATTGGAATTGCAGGTTGTCGACCAGGCGGATGCTGGCGGGCACCGCGTGGGTCTGGGCGAGCTCGTAGAGGAAGGCGACGCCGTCCTGGAAAGTGGGGAAGAGGATCGATCCGTAGTTCTGCACTTCCGGCAGGGGGAAGAGCTTCACCACCGCTGAGGTGACGATGCCCAAGTTTCCCTCCGATCCGAAGAGCCAGAGCCGCGGATCGCTGCCCACCGACTCGCGGGGGGTGACCGAGCTGCGCTCCAATTTGCCCGCGGCGGTCACGGCGTGGATGTCGAGGACGAGATCCTCGATGTTGCCGTAGCGGTTCTTCTTCATGCCGCTGGCGTGGGTGGCGATCCAGCCGCCCAGGGTGGAGAACTCGATCGAGTCGGGCTCGTGGCCCATCGTGAAGCCGTAGCCCTTGAGCTGCTCGACGATGTGGCGGCCCACCGCGCCGGCCTGGATGCAGGCCATGCGATTGACCGGATCGATCCAGAGGATGCGGTTCATGCGGCGCATGTCGACCGAGACGATGAAGCGGGCCTCGTTTTCGGGGCAGCGCAGGGCCTCGGTCACCGAGGTTCCGCCGCCGAAGGGGATGAGGCAGGCCTCGTACTTCAGCGCCGCCTCGACCAGGGCCGCGACCTGTCCTTCCTCGGTGGGGAAGACGACCAGGTCGGGGATGCGTCCGATCTTGCCGTACTTGATCGCGAACATCTCCTCTTGGGTGTGGCCGTGGCCGTGGCGCAGGCGGATCTTCGGGTCCTGGCTCAGCTGGTCCTCGGCGAAGGTCTTGCGCAGCTCGGCGAGGAACTGGGGGTGCGCCAGCGCCTCGGGGATGGGCGTGGGATAGGCCGGCGGATAGACGTCGTCGGCGCGCACCGGCACTTTCATGACCTCGCTCACCCAGGGGAGCAGCGAGGGCAGCTCCTGGCCGCAGAGCGAGTAACGCGAGCCGGTGAGTCGGACGCTGCCGTTGTTTAGGATTTCGAATTTCGTGTCGCGGAAGCCCCAGACGTCGAGGCTCTCTTCTTCATCGGGCTTGGGAGCGGGGGCCGGGGGGAAGATGCGGGTCGGCGAGTTTTCCATGCGCGATTCCTCTGTAAAGATTTCCCGGGAAAGAATGGGCCTTGAGCTAGACGAATTTTCGAGGAAAAACAAGTCAAAATTAGACTGACATGTCAGTTTAATCTTGGGCTAATTTCCTATGATTTTTCCAGTATTTGACAGGGGGTGCCGAGGTATGAGAAGGAGGTCTTGGCGGGCACCCCCCCCATGCGGGGCCCGCAGCTTTTATGGGCCAACACCTCGACAAAGAGCAGCGCAAAACTCAACTGATGCAGGCCGCCTTGGCCGCCTTCGGCAAGAAGGGCTATCACGACACGCAGGTCTCCGACATCATCGCGCAGGCGAAGGTCGCGCGCGGCACCTTCTATCTTTACTTCGAGGGCAAGCGCGAGATCTTCGAGGCGATCATCGCGCAGATCTTCCAGGAGATCGCGGGGCAGATCCGCGCCCTGCCGCTCGACGCCGTCGACCAGATCCCGGCGCAGATCATGGGCAACCTGCGGCGGGTGACCGCGCTGCTGATGAAGAACCCGCTGTGGATCAAGCTGGTGTTCAGCGACGCGGTGGGCCTGGACAGCGAGTTCGACGAGCACATCCGAAAATTCTATGAGCTGGTCCTCGACTACATCCGCCGCGGCCTCAGGCAGGGGCAGAAGATGGGCTTCGTGCGCGAGGGCGACGTCGGCGTGCTGGCGGTCTGCCTGCTGGGCGCGGTGAAAGAGGTATTTTACCAGTACGTCCTGGGCACCGAGAAGCCCGCGATCCGCGACATCGAGCGCGAGATCTACACCTTCGTCATCACCGGCATCATCCACCCCGCGCTGCGCGGTGGCTTGGACGCGATCCTGGGCAGCATCGAGGAGGCCGAGGCGCCGAAGCGGGCGCGGGGCTAAGCGATCGCCGGGATAATTTTTTAGGAATCCTTTGCCGCATAAATCGCGGCCGGGAGAAGCATGAAGGTCCTTCACGAATTTCGCATTCCCTACCAACGGGACCCCGATCTCGCGGCCTTGGTTGCCGCGCACCTGGGTATTACCCCCGATCAAATCGGCGACATCCGCGTCCTGAAGCGCAGCCTCGACGCCCGGCAACGGCACAAGCTGGCCTGGGTCTACTCCCTCGAGGTCTATTTCCGGGGAGAGGAGGTCGCGCGGACCTTCGAGCCTTTTCCGCAGGTCTCCTGGAAGGGGCCGCCGCCGCTCATCCTGGGCGCGGGGCCGGCGGGGCTCTTCGCGGCCCACACCTTTCTGGCCCACGGGATCAAGCCCGTCCTCTTCGAGCGCGGCGCGCGGACCCACGCGCGGATGCTCAAGATCAGCCGCTACTGGCGGCGCGGCGAGCTCGATCCGGACAGCAACGTCTGCAACGGCGAGGGCGGGGCCGGTACCTTCAGCGACGGCAAGCTGATCACGCGGATCAAGAGCCCGCTGATCCCGCGCGTGATGCGGGCCTTCGTCGACTACGGCGCGCCGCCGGAGATCGCCTATGTCTACAACCCGCACGTCGGCAGCAATTTGATCCGCGAGGTCATCAAGAAGATGAGCGACGACCTGATCGCGCGCGGGGCCGAGCTGCGCTTTGACACGCGGGTCGAGGCCTTGGACCTGGCCGGCAACCGGACGCAGGGCGTCGTCTTGGCCGACGGGACGAAAGTCGCGGGCACCGGGCTTATCTTGGCCTGCGGGCACAGCGCGGGGGATTTTTTTCATACCCTGCAATCGCAGGGGGTCTGTTTCGAGCCGAAGCCCTTCGCCTTGGGGCTGCGCATCGAGCACCCCCAGGCTACTATCGACCGCTGGCAATACGGCGAGGCCTGCGGCCTGCCGGGCTTGGAGACGGCGCAGTACAAGCTGCAAAGCTATTGGGATGCCGAAAAGGTCGGCGTCTACACCTTCTGCATGTGTCCGGGCGGCTACGTCATCTCCAGCACCACCGACCCCGGGACGATCGTCGTCAACGGGATGAGCAACTACCACCGCAATTCCAAGTGGGCGAACGCGGCCGTGGTCTGCAGCGTCGACACCTGGCGCGTCGCCGGCGAGGGGCCCTTCAAGATGATGGAGTTCCAGCGCGGGATCGAGCGCCAAGTCTACGCCGCGAGCCGCGCGCGCGGCGAGGGCCGGGCGATCCCGGCGCAGCGCCTGGAGGATTTTCTGGAGGGCCGCGAGGGCCCGGTCACGGCCAAGTCGAGCTGTCCCTCCGGCATCGTGGCGGCGGATCTCTCGAAGCTGCTGCCGGAGTGGATCGTCGATTACCTGCGAAAGGGGCTCTTGGATTTCGACCGCCGGCGCCGCGGCTTCGCCCACCCCGACGCGGTCCTGCACGCGGTGGAGTCGCGCACCTCCTCGCCGGTCCGCATCCCCCGCGACCCGGAAACCTTCGAGAGCGTGTCGACCGAGGGGCTCTTCCCCTGCGGCGAGGGTCCGGGCTACGCGGGCGGCATCACCAGCGCGGCGGTGGATGGAATGCGGGCGGCCTTGGCGTGGATTGAAAAATTTGTCCAATGAGGGGTGCGTTCTTCATTTCCTATTTTTTCAAAATCGTTGCCTGCAGTCCCCGTTCTTAAAATGCAGTTTTTTTCCCCCACGTTGAAATTCCTCTGAAAATCGTACTCCCGCGCTTAGCACGGCCCTTGCTTTTCCCTCCCTGGAAGACTCCATCGGGCTTTGCGGAAGCCCTTCGGAGGAAATGGATAGACAGACAAAGGAGATCGAATATGAAAAACAAGATTCTTGCTTCCGCGGCCTCGCTGTTCGCGGCGTTGTTTATCAGCGCCTCGGCCTTCGCCGTCGAAGCCATCGGCGGAGGTTCGATTCGCATCACTCTGACCCCGGAAAATGCGGCGAACCTTAAAGTCAAGATCTACAGCGAGGGCGAGGAAACCGAACACTCGATTCCCTCGGACGAGGTGCTTCGCCTCTCCACCACCAACCTCGTCGGAGTGGACGCCCCTAAGGACAACGAATTCATTCTTGAAAAATACAAAGAGGCAACCGGCTTTGTCGTCATGGGAGATTCCGACGAGACTCTCGTTCAACTTACTTCCGAGAAAACGGGCATCAATATGCCGCTGCACTTAGATTTCCAATGGTATCCGAAGCTGAGAATCCTGACAGCGGCGGAAAAAGTGGAGGTGTTGAGCGAGTCCGGTGAGGTCCTTCACGAGTTGGCGGCGGAAAATCCCTTGAGCCTTTCATCTGCGCCAGGCATGGCCATCCGTTTCACAGTGCTCGGCGCCGACTCGGGGGATGCGCAAGTCCCGGCCGATAATAATGAAGATTTTGTTCCGGCGCCCAATAGCGGGGCTACGGGCGGTTGCAGTCTGGCCGCCAACGCCGGCCCTAATTTAGGGACTGCCTGGATGGCGATTCTGCCAATCGCTTTCGCGGCGGTGCGGAGATTTTGGCCTATATAACGGGCTTCCTATTTTAAAAAACGCCCGCCTTTTTCGAGGCGGGCGTTCTTTTCCTGAGGATGATGTTTTGGGACTACGGTTTCGGCCGCATCCGAAGCCATCCGGCCAGGCCCGCGACCAGTGCCGACAGCAGGCCCAAATCCAGGCTCCCCGCAGGTGCGGTCGCGAGGCTGCAGCCGCCCTTGCCCTCCGCGCCCGCGGCAGGCCCGGTCGCCGCGCCGCCGCCCGATCCGCCGCTTCCTCGCTGCGCCGAATCGCCGCCGACGTTTCCGCCCGATGCGCCCGCGGGTTGGGTGTTCTTCACCACCACCTCGATCGGGATACCGGGGTCGGCGCCGATCAGGTTTTTCTTCTCGTCGTTCAGCTTCCGCATCAGCTCGTCCTTGGTATAGGCCGACTTGAAGGTCTCGCCGGTGTACTCCGTGCGATTCGTGATGGGGCAACGCAGGTTGGGCGTGCTCCCCACGTCGTCGCGCACCTCGGCGCCGTCCTTGCAGACGGCCACCCTCCGCTCCGTCTCGGCGTTGACGAATTTACCCTGGATGCTCACCGGCACGGCGGCGTCCAAGATCCCCTCGTCGCGGTTGAGGTTCTTGTAGTCGGTGATTTCGTGGTTCTTATACTGGTTGAACAGGGTCACCAGCCCGCGGCTGGGCGCCTCGAGGTCCTGCGGCAGGCCGACGTTGAGCTTCAGCTCCTGATCGCTCAGCTCCATGAAGAACACCGTGTGGTGCCGCGCGTCGGGAAAGACGTTGAGGAACTTCATCGTCTCTTCCTTGTCGACCGGGAGGTTCACCAGGCTTCCGTCCGCGAGCTTGTAGCTCACGGTCGCGGGGCCCTCGAAATTGAGGATGAGTTTTTCGCCGTCCGCCCAGGGTTGGCTTTCGATCGTGAAGGCGCTGAAGCATTGGCTTAGGCCTAGCAGGCAGGCGATTAGAAAGAAGAGACGGGTCCAGCGGGTGGGCACGATAGGGTATTTCATAGGTCCTCCTTGTCGTGCACCCCCGAAGGTGATGCAGAAATACCTAGCAATCGTGTTGCCAATTCCGTGGATTTTTTTCTTGAATCATTTCATGCAAGGTTTTTTGGCCGGGCTCTATCAAAATGAGAAATTCTCATTTTGAGCGATATTTTGTACGAAAACTGATCCAGCTGAGCCGGATTTCCGCACCGTTCCCTCAAGGTGAGGGGGCCCAAGAAAAAGACTGAAATAAAGGAAGGGAATAAAAGACTTACCGGCCCAGGGCCTTGTCGTATTCCTTGAGCAGCTCGCGCCCGCCCTCGAGCAGGATCACCAGGTGGTCTTGCATCGCCTCGTCGAAGCCCTGTTTTTCGAGGATCTCGTAGATCTCGATCGACTCGATGGCGGCGTTCTTTTGGTGGCAGAGGATGACGAACTTGAAAAATTTGGCGTCGTCCTTGGGGTCGGGGACCAATTTATTCGCGCTCTTCAGGTAATCTTCAAAAGCGGCCTTCACCTCGGCGGGCAGGTTTTCGAACATGCGGGATTCCTTCGTGAATTTAGTGACGGCCCCAGCATAGCCGCTGGGCGCGCGGCCAGCAACCATTTAATGAGGGGAAATTCCCACCGCGGCGGGCAGGTCCTGGGCGCCCGGCGTCCGCCCCCGCAGCAGCTCCCAAACCGCCTCGAAGCGATCCTCGCTGCGCCAGGGGAAGCGCAGCCTTTGGACGTGGCGCTCCGGGGCCTGCGGGTCGACCCGAATCCCCCAGAGTGGCTGCAGGCTTTGCGGCAGGGTGGAGAAGCGCAGGTCGCCCAGCTCGAGGGGCGCCGCGTCCAGCTCGGCCACGTAGCCCTGGGTGAACCAGGCGAAGGTCCGCAGGTCCCGGGCCAAGGTCGAGTCGGGCGGCAGGTCCCGCAGTAGGGCCTTGCTGGAATAATGCGGTAGGGAGCCGCCGCGCCAATATTGCTTGGCGCCCCCGTAAGGCACCCGCAGGGCGTCGACGTAGAGCCGGCCGTCGGAAAGATAGATCGAGCGCCACAGCAGGTGCGGGCCCAGCGAAGGAATCACGCGGCCGCGCTCGACGGCGTGCCCCCGCGAGCGGGCCAGCTCGGCCTGAAATTCCGCCGCGCGGTGGTGCTGGACGAAGCCGAGGCCCAAGTAGGCCGTGGACAAGAGCAGGGCGGCGATCGCCGCGTTGCCAAGGCGCCGGCGCCAAGAGACGACCAATCCGACCAGGAGGGCGAGGGTGTAGAAGGGATCGATGATGAAGACGTTGTCCCAAGCGACGCGCTCGCGGGAGAAGGGCCAGTAGAGCATCGTGCCGTAGGAGGTGCAGGCATCCAGCAGGCCGTGGGTCGCGAAGCCGGCGATGGCGGCGACCAGCATCAGCGCGAGGGGAGGCTTGCGCCGCAGGAGCAGCCACAGCAGAAATCCCACCAGGGCTCCGCCCACCGGGATGAAGGCCAGGCTGTGCGTGAAGTGCCGGTGGTACTCGTACATCAGCAGGGGATTTGCCTGCGAGCGGATGAAGATGTCCAGGTCCGGCGCCATGCCGCCCAGGATGCCGGCGACGGTCGCCGCCGGCGTGACTCTTTTTCTTAAAACGGCCTGGGCGGCCACGCCGCCCAGAAGTCCCTGCGTCAACGGATCCATAATATCCCTACACTGTTCAAATGCTCCGCAAAGGTTATACTGCCTGACGCCGCCCGAGGCGAAAAGCTTTTCTATGGAATGGAAGATCCACCGCAGCCTGCAAGAGATCCCCCGCGAGGCCTGGAACGCCCTGGCCATGGGGGACTTCCCCTTTGCGGAATACGACTACCTCCTCGCGATGGAGCTGGGGGCCTGCGTCGGCGCGGAGCCTGGCTGGATTCCGTATTACCTCGGCGCCTGGGAGGGCGGGCGGCTGCTGGGCGCGAGCTTCCTCTACCAGAAGGACAACAGCCACGGCGAGTTCATCTTCGACTTCGGCTGGGCCCGCGCCTACCACGAGCACGGCCTGAGCTATTACCCGAAGTGGGTCTCGGCCAGCCCCTTCACGCCGGTGACGGGGCCCAAGCTGCTCATCCACCCCCAGGCCGACCGCGAGGCGCTGGGCCACGCCCTGCTGGAGCGGGCCCTCGAGCTGCGCCGCCGCGAGGGCGGCAGCGGCCTGCACTATCTATATCTCGCGGAGGGCGAGATCCCGATCTTCCGCGACTGTGGGGCGATGATCCGGCACAGCTACCAGTTCGAGTGGCGCAACGCGGGCTACCGAGATTTTCAGGATTTCCTCGACGGGCTGCGCCGCAAGCGCCGCCTGCAGGTCGCGCGCGAGCGGCGGCGGGTCGCGGAGCTGCCGGTGGAGATCGTCGCGCTGACCGGCGCGGAGATCGAGGCCGAGCACTTGAGCGCGATGTACAGCTTCTACGTCGCGACCTTTCACAAGAAATTCTGCTCGCCCTATTTGAGCCGCCGCTTCTTTGAGGAGGTCCACGCGCGGATGCGCGAGAGAATGGTCCTGATCCTCGCCCGGCGCGGCGGGGAGTGGGTGGCGGGCTCGATCAACTACCGCAAGGGCGCGGCGCTCTACGGCCGCTATTGGGGCTGCGCGGAGGAATACCGCAACCTCCACTTCGAGCTCTGCTACTACCGCACGATCGAGTACGCGATCCGGCACGGCCTGGCCCGAGTGGACGCCGGCGCGGGCGGCAGTCACAAGATGCTGCGCGGCTTCCGCCCTGAGCTCACCTACAGCGCCCACTGGATCGAGCACCCCGGCTTCCGCGAGGGGATCCGCCATTTCCTCGAGAAGGAAAAGGCCTTCATCGCGGAAGAGCTGGCCTACGCGCGGGAGCACGACTCCTTCCGCCGAGCGGCGGAACGCGAGGCCGAGGAGACGGAATAGGTCGGGTTTTTTTGATTTAATAAATTCGAAACTTACGAGGCGTTTTTGAACGGGTGGCCGGGCGGGGGCCCCCCGCCGCCCGCAGCTTGCGAGGACGGTGGGGGTGCAGCCCGGACAGGTCCCGTTCAAAAACGCCTCGTAAGTTTCGAACTCCGAAAAAATTAAACCGGGATTTTTTCGACCTTGGCGATCTTCAGGGTCGGCCCTGTCGCCCGCCCCACCCCCACCATCTCGCCCTCGGCGGTGATCTCCCAGATGTCGGTGCGGAACTTGCTCACCCAGGTCTCGACCAGTTCCTCGGGGAGGAGGGCGGGCTTGCCCTGCTTCTTCCAGAGGATCTTCCGTCCGTCTTCGGTGGTGACTTGGATTTGGTAGGATTTTTTCTCGTCGCTCATGGGCGTTTCCTTAAGGCTGGGGTTCGACGAGGATCTCGCTGGTCAGGGAGTTGGCGATGAAGCACAGCTCGTGCGCGCGCTCGTGCATCTGGCGGATCTTTTCGGGGGCGGGCAAATTATCGCCGCCGAAGCGCACGCTCGGCCGCAATAAGATTCGCGTGACGGCCTCCTTGCCGGCGGCGTTCTTCTCGAGGATCGCGACGGCCTCGTCGCGGTACTCGTCGACGACGAAGCGCGACTTGGCGGCGATCGCCAAGAAGGTGAGGAAGTGGCAGCTCGAGGCCGAGGCGGCGAGCAGTTCCTCGGGATTGGGAAACTCCGCGCGCCCCAGATACTGAGGGGCCGAGGAGGCTTGCAGGGACGCTCCGCCGCCGAAGCGCAGCTCGTGCGTCCGGTCGTAGCTCTCGTATTTGAAGTCGGGGGTCTCACGTTTCCAGGCCAGCGCGGCGCGATGTTCGGACATGGGGCACCTCTTTTCCTCCACCGTATACCCCGTTTTGCGCGGGAAGTCATGCTTGGCAATCGGGGTCGGCGATGCCACAATGCCGCCATGCAGGCCCAGAACCAATTCTTCCAAAGCGGTATCACCCGGGACTTAGGCTTCCGCCTCCAGCAGCTCCGCAAGCTGCGCGAAGTCCTGGAGGAGCACGAACAAGACATCTACCGCGCCCTCCACGAGGACCTGCGCAAACCGGTCTTCGAGGCCTATGCCGGCGAATTGGGGATCCTCCTCGAGGAGACGAGGCACGCGATCAAGCACCTGAAGTCTTGGGCGAGGCCGCGGCGGCCGTCCTTGGGCCTGGTGCATTGGCCGGCCAGCGCCCAAGTCACGCAAGAGCCCTACGGCGTCGCGCTGATCTTAAGCCCCTGGAATTATCCCATCCAGCTCCTGCTCGGTCCCTTGATCGGCGCGATGACCGCCGGCAACTGCGCGGTGCTCAAACCCTCCGAACTCGCCCCGCACAGCGCGGCCCTGATCCACCGGATGATCAACGAAAACTTTCCGAAGGAATATATCGACGTGGCGGAGGGCGGCGTCCCCGAGACCCAAAAGCTCCTCGAGCAGCCCTTCGACTACATCTTCTTCACCGGATCCCCGCGCGTCGGCAAGATCGTCATGGAGGCGGCCGCGAAAAACCTGACGCCGCTCACCCTCGAGCTGGGCGGGAAGAGCCCCTGTCTGGTCGACGCCAGCGCCAACCTCGACGCCGCCGCCCGGCGCATCGTTTGGGGGAAGTTCTTCAACGCCGGGCAGACCTGCGTGGCGCCCGACTACTTATTGGTTCCGAAGGCGAGCGCCGGAGTCTTGATCGAAAAGATGCGCGCGGTCCTGCGCGACTTCTTCGGCGACGACCCGCAAAAAAGCCCCGACTACGCCCGCATCGTCAACGCCGCCCACTTCCAGCGGCTGAGCGAATACCTGAAGCAGGGTAAAATCCTCGCCGGAGGGAAGACCGACGCCCAAGACCGCTACATCGCCCCGACCCTGCTCGGAGGGGTGAAGCGCGACGCCCCCGTCATGCAGGACGAGATCTTCGGTCCCATCCTTCCCATCCTCGAGTACGAGGCGCTCGACGAGGCCCTCGACTTGATCCTGGACTATCCAAAGCCCTTGGCCTTCTACCTCTTTGCCGAAGACCCCAAGGCGGAGGCTCACGTCCTCTCCCGCGTCTCCTTCGGCGGCGGCTGCGTCAACGACACGATCGCGCACCTGGGCAGCCCCGAGCTGCCCTTCGGCGGCGTCGGCGGCAGCGGCTTCGGCAGCTACCACGGCCGGCGCGGCTTCGAGACCTTCTCGCACCCGCGCGCGGTGCTCAAGCGCTCAACCAAGATCGACATCCCGGTGCGCTATCCCCCTTATTCCGCCCCTTACAAGTTGAAGGTGGTCAAAAAATTGATGGGTTAGCCGGAAATTCAAGCCTCAAGACGCCCCTGTCCCGGGACGGAAAAATGGAATAAAATTATTTCAAATCAAATCGGAGGCATTATGGAAAGCTGGGAAGAAGAAATCGGCCAAGTCGATCATTTTTACAGCCACGCCCATATCGCCGGGATCTGGCTCAAGAACGGCAAGCTGAAACTGGGAGACCGCGTCCACATCAAGGGCCACACCACCGATTTCGAAGAGACGGTCACCTCGATGCAGGTCGAGCATAGGGACGTCCGCGAGGCCGACCCCGGCATGCACGTCGGGATCCCCGTCCACGACAAGGTGCGGGAGCACGACCGGGTCTTCATCATCCATCAATAAGGATCGCCGGCGATTTACGATCAGCTGAGGCGGCGGGGCCGTTGTTTAGCCGCAGCCGGGCTTGCCCTCCGTCCGGCAATGGTTGAGGCGGTGCAGCTCGCGCGAACCGCCCATGTATTTTCCCTTTTCCCAGTGAAGCTTCCCTTCGAAAGAACGCCGCCCGGAGACGATTTCCCGGTCCTTGCCTTGGCAGACCCGCTCTTCCTCGACGCGGAAGACCAGGTCCGAAACGCCCTCGTGCCTCGTGGGCAGGGCCTGCAGCGGCATCATCCTTTGGCCGAGGCGACATTCGGGCCGCTGCGGCAGGGCGAAGCCGTAGAGAAAGGGCCCGTCGTAGACGAGGCTCACCCGCTCCGGTCCCGCCAGAAACAGGTTGTAGATGTTGAAGGCCTCCGAGGAATTGAAGTGCCAGTTGTTGGCGAGGAAGACGAACTCCCCCGCCCGCACCGGGATCACGCCGAGGTCGGCGTTGAGGCTGACGTGCTGGTCCTGGGCGATCGAGACCAGGTCCAAGAGCTTGAGCGTCGGCTCCACCTGGACATAGGCCAAGAGTCCCGTGCCTTCTTGCAGGGTCAAGACGCGCAGCGAGTCGCCGTCCTGGACCTTCAGAAAGTAAAGGATCTCGCCCTTGGCGAGCGGAGAGCCGCCCGAACCCGTCTCGCCCGAGAAGCCGCCGAATTCCGCGCGCGGTTTTTTTGAATCTGCGGCGCTGCCGTCCGGCTTCAGGTTCGGATAGGCCTGCTTCAAGACGTTGAGGTAGGTCGCTGGACCTTTGGTCCCCACGCGGTCTTGGGCGCAGACGTCCCGGCCCTTCTGCGCCGCCTCGGGGCAGGCGCCTTGGAACCAAATGGTTCCGGAGACGGCGGAGAAGGGTCCCGCCGCGCGGGCGGCGGAGGCGAGGCAAAAAATCAACAGGAAGGGCGCAAGGCCTCTCCACGAGGGGCGCATCATCGGGGATCTCCTTTTTCGAGGTTGGAATCCAAAACCAGGGCCTTGCCCTGTCCGCGCGGGTCGCTGACCGCCTCGAAGCGCTTGGCCTTCGGGTCGTAGGCGACGGCCTGGACGTTCCCCCAGGGCTTTTGCAGGCGCGTGCCGATCTTGAATTTTTCCACAATCCAGCCGAAGAGTCGATCCGACTCGCCGAAGACGGCGGGCGGTTCCACCTGATAATGGAGGCGCTCGCCCGCGACGCTCGCCTCCAGGCTTTCTTTCAGAAAGTAATGCCGCATCAGGGTCTGCAGGACGCTGGTGATGATGCGCGGCCCGCCCGGCGAGCCGAGGGCCAGGAGCGCGCGGTCCTTCTTGGTGACGAGGGTCGGCGACATGCTGGAGAGCGGGCGCTTGCCCGGCGCCACCGCGTTTTTCTCCGACTGCACGAGTCCGAAGGCGTTGGGCACTCCGGGCAGGGCGGCGAAGTCGTCCATCTCGTCGTTCATCAGGATGCCGGTGTCCCCCGCGGTTACGCAGGAGCCGAAGGAGAGGTTAATCGTCAGCGTCATGGCGACCGCGTTGCCCTCGCCGTCCATCACCGAGAGGTGGCTGGTGTCGCCGCCGTCCTTCTTCAGCCAGACCTTGACCGGCATGTCCTTGACGAAATCCGGGTCGCCCATCCCGGCGTTGCGCTCGCGGAAGATCGTTTCCATGGTTTGGAGGAGGGCAATCGTCCAGGCCTCCGGCGTGGGGGACTTCTCCTTCTTGAAAAATTTCTCCAGCAGGATCATCCCGCGCAGGACGCCGACGCCGCCGGAGCTGGGCGGCGGCATGCCCCAAAGCTTGCCGAAGGGAAATTCCACCGCGAGGGCCTCGCGCTCGACCGCGCGGTAGGCGCTGAGGTCCGCCAAGTCGAGGATCGCGCCCTTGCCGCGGAGGTTTTCGACGAGGGCGCGGCCCAGCTGGCCTTGGTAGAATTCCGCCGCGCCGCGGTCGCGGAGTTTTTTCAAGGTTTCCGCCAGCTCTTTTTGCACGAGGATCCCCGTGCCCTTGGGCTTAAGCAGCTCCCGGTAGACCCGCGAGCTGTGGTAGTCGCGCGCCAGGCAGTCCGTCTTTTCCCGGACGCGCTCGCGCAGGGAGGGCTCGGGGCCGAAGCCGCTTTCGGCGTGGCGGATCGCTTCGGTGAAGAGCGAGGCCCAGGGGAGGCGGCCCCAGCGGCGGTGCAGCCATTCCAATCCGGCGATCTGTCCGGGGACGGCGATCGCGAGCGGGCCCACGCGCGAGGCCTCGGGGCCCAGCTCCGGATTCTGGTACAGGTCGGCGCGCGCGGCGAGCGGCGCGGTCTCGCGGAAGTCCAGCGCCTGCGCCTTTCGGCCCTTGGCGGGCCAGACCAACGCCATGCCGCCCCCGCCGAGGCCGGAGTTGTAGGGCTCGACGACGCCCAGGGTCAGGGCGGCGGCGACGGCGGCGTCGATCGCGTTGCCGCCCTCGCTCAAGACCCGCGCGGCGGCCTCGGTGGCCAAGGGGTGCTGGGTGGCGACGGCGCCGCCTTTCCCCGCGGCGGCGTAGAGGGCGCGGCCGGCGCAGAGAAGCACCAGGAGAATGCAGAGGCACAGCCATGCTTTGCGGCGGGACATGGCAAAAAATTAATGGAATTGACCGAGATAAGCCATTAAAAACAATGGACTATTTTCAAGGGCAAAGCAGGCAACCCCGGGCGCTTGGCGCCGATAATGGGGCATCCTGAAATTCGGCGGGCACATGAAGGGATCGGGCCGTGGTCCATCGCCCCCTTGTGCCGACATCTTGGTTTTCGCGCCGCGCGGGATCGCCCGTCACGGCACCCGCCTTGTCGGAATCCCTCCAGGACCTCTTGACGAACCGCGAATTTCGCCGCGCCTTGACTCCCGCACAATTCGAAGAATTGGAATCGCTAAGCGCCGAGCGCGATCCTCTAGTTTTGGCCGAGGCCTTGTTGGCCTTTGGGACTCGCCTGGAGCGGGCCGGGCAAATGTCTGCGGCTATTGAATTGTATCGGTCCTCCATAGGGGCCGTTCGCGCTTGTCCCCCGGATGGGGGAAACGGGCCCCTACGGAGGTGTTTTGAAAATCGGATCCACGCGCTAACCGGGACGGGCCCCTGGCAAGACCGCTTGGAAGACCTCGGCCGCCGCTTCGTCGCCCAAGCCACCAATCCGACGATGATCCTCAGCTTTGCCGTCGCCGGCGGTCTCGCGGCCTGGGTGCGGCGTGCGAGCCTCGCCTCGCTCGCCCTGCGCGGCGGCGGGTTGCTGACGCGTGGCTACGGCGCCCGCCTAGCCGCCGGCGGTGCGGCCGCCTTTGTGGAGGCCCCGGCCTTCGTCGCCGCCGGTAGATTTTTTCGCGAATTGCTTTCCGCTTCGCCCGACGCCGTCTCTCCCTCTTGGGGGGAAGAGTTGGCCGGCGCCTGCCTCTTCCTCGGCAGCTTGAAGCTCGGCGGCTTCGCGGGCCGCGAGCTGGCCGCGCGCCTGACGCAGGTCCCGGGGCTGCGCCTCGCGGGCGCTTCCTTGGGGAGCCTCGGCGGCGTCTACCTGGGACACCGCCTGCAGGAGGGCGCGGGCCTGCGCCCCGTTCAAGACGAGGCGAACCGCTGGGTGGACGGCCTCAATGCCTGGCTTCAGATGCTGGCCGGCGCGCGCCTGCTGCGGACGGATCCCCGCGGGGTCCTGCTCGAGGCGCGCTTGGAGGGGTTGACGATGCCGCGGCGGGCCGCGGAAGTCGGGGCGATCCCCGCCTCGTCGCCTCCGATTTCGTCGCCTTCCAACCGAATTTTCGTCGCGGCTTCCTTTGAGGACGCCTCCCTGAGCCGGCCCCGGGAGATCCTGGCCGAGAGCTTCGATTCTCCGGAGCGCCAAGCGATGTTCCAGCGCTGGGGCGAGGCCGCGGTGCGCCGATTTCTTCCGGACCTGGAGGGCAGCGCCCGGCTGCTCGGGCAGAGTCCTGGGGCCTTGGAGCGCCTTTGTTTCCGCAGCGAATTGAGCGACGCGACGACGCTGGAGGCCGGATGGGCGCGATTGCATTATATGCTGCGTTATTCCGACGCGGAAGGCCGGGCGGGAAGCTACCTCAATTGGATGGGCCGCTTGTTGGCCGTCGAGGCCTACCGCCGCGGCGATATGGCGCGCTTGGATCTCTTCTTCCTCGGCTTGCGCGAGGGTGCCGACCTGGACCGGCTCGAGCGTGTCGTCGCGCCGTATTTCCCGGGCTACGATCTGTTTCGGGTAATGCCGAGGCCGTCGAGGCCGCGCGCGGCGGCCGGCGGCCTCTACTCTCTGGAAAACTTTCGACTGGTCGAAGCTCTGCCCGTCTCTGCGGCGGCCCGGAGGACCCTCAAGGAATTCCTGCGTTATCAGGGGATGTTCGAGACCCGCCTATTTTCCGAAATCCATGAATTGATGCGGCGGGAACCGGAATGGAAAACGGTAGCCGAGGCCGTCTTGCTGCGGGCGCAAAGTTCGCCGCTGGCTTATCTGCGCATCCTTCGCATGTTGAACGAAATGGAGTCCTCCGAGCGCCTCTATCCCAAGGTGCTCGAGTTGGGCGAGCCGGAAGCGGAAATCCTGCCTTATCGCGGAGGCGACGCCGTCTTTCCGAGACAAGTGTCCGTGTTGGGATCCGTTCAGGACGCTTATTTGGCCGACACCCACTTCAGTCAATATCTCGCCGCTTTCCATCGCGATTGGCGAGAGTCACAACGCACGGTGATGCGCGCGCTGAACGAGACCTGGGCCATGGACGTGATCCGCGAGGTCTGGCCCGCGCCGCGCCCGCTGACGCGCGAGGACCTCCTGCGCGCCCTGACTGGCCTCGACGACCCGATGACCGATCCCATCGCGCGGGCCCTGCGCAACCGGGATTTCAACCTGAGGATCCTGGACGACGCCGAGTTCAACGGGCTGGCCCGGCGCTTCAACGGCGACGACCGCGGCGACTTGTGGGCGGGCTTCACCGTGCGCGGCGACGCCAGCTATCCGGAGGACATGATCGCGATTCGTCAAGTCCGCCATGTTTCGGCGCCGGTGTTCCATGACATGATTTTCGAGCGCTTGGTCGCCCTGGTGCACGAGTACGAGCACCACGCGCATCCCGCCGCGGCCGCCTCGCCGCGGATCGCCTTGCTGCGTGAGGAGATGTCCGCGCACCTGCGGCACCTGCATTTCCGGGCCCGCAGCGGCTTTCCCGAATCGATCGAGGAGATCCTGCGCGTCTCGCCCTTGGGGTTGGGCATGTACCTGCGCGACCATGTCGAGACCGCCTACCTGCGGCGCCCGGCGCGCTCGATCTATCGCGTTCATCCGATGGCGGAGTCCGGTGTGCCGGAAAGAGAGGGGCTTCGATGACGGTACCCGCAGCCATTTTTTTCCGCCGCCCGGCGGCGGTTGACTCAGGCGAGCCCGCTCCGTTGGAAGCCCTGCTCGGAAACCCGGCGCTGCGGCGGGCGCTGTCCGAGGGCCAGTGGCGGGAATTGCGGTCGCTTGTCGGCGAGCGGAATGACAGGTTGGTCGTGGAGGCGCTGTTCGCCTTTGCCGGCCGCTTGGAACGCCATGGAAATACCGAGGCGGCGCTCGAGGTATATCGGTCCTCCGTGGGGGCCGTTCGCGAAAGGCCCCTACGGCGGCGTTTTGAAAATCGGATCCACGCGCTGCTCGGGACCGGCCCCTGGCAAGACCGTCTCGAGGACCTGGGCCGCCGCTTCGTTGCCCAGGCCACCGACCCCGCGATGATCTTCGCCTTCGGCCTGGCCGGCGGGATCGCGGGCCTGGTGCGGGCGGGGACGGCGGCGCGGCTGGCCTTGCGGGCGCCGGGCTTTCTCACGCGCGGCCTCGGCGCGCGGCTGCTCGGCGGCGGCTTGGCCTACGCGGCGGAGGTCCCCATCTTCGTCGGCGCCCACCGGGCCGCGCGGGGCCTGCTGCACCCGGAGACCGCGAGCGCCCCTTGGGCCGAGGAGCTGGCGGGCGCGGCGGTGTTCCTGGGAGTCTTGAAGCTGAGCGGCGGTCTCGCCGGAGAGCTCTTGCGCGGCCGCGCAGCCTCGCCGCTGTTGCGGGGCGGCGTCTCGGCCGCCTCCCAGCTGGGCGGCATCTACGGCGCCCACCTCCTGCAGGAGTCCCTCGGACTGAGGCCCCGTCAGGACGGGGCGGGCCGCGTGGTGGACAGCGTCGACGCCTTTTTGCAGATGCAGGTCGGCGCGCGCCTCTTGCACGGTGTCATGCCGGCGGCGGCGCCGCGCCTCGAGGCCTTTTTGGAGGCATCGACGCCTCGCGAGCTTTTACCCGCGCCCCGTTTCGCGCTGCATCCGCGCGAATCGGAAACCGCGACGATGCCCCCTTGGCGCCTGGCCGCCTCGCGGCGCTCGAGCGAGCTTCCGCCCAGGCCGGAAGCCTTCGCTCCCGAGGCGGAGAACGCCGCGCGCCGCGAGATTATCGGTCGCTACGACCGGGAGACCGGCGTCCGCGTCCTGAACGCCTTCGAGGCCCTGGCGAAATTGCTGGACGTACCCTTCGGCCGCCTCCACGAGGTCGGCCGCCCTTGGCTGGAGTGGGAGGGCGAGCGCCTGCATCTCGGCCTGCGCCGCCTGCGCCACGCGGTCGAGCACTCCTCGGACGAGGGGCTGAACGGCGGCTACCTTAATTGGCTGCTCCGCCTCTCGACCCAAGAGACGATCCGTCAGGGCCGGGCCGACTGGGGACGGCGACTCTTCGAGCTCCTAGAAAACGGGGCGCCGGTCGAGGCCTTGGAGACCTTCCTGGCCGAGCAGGTTCCGGCCTTCGACCTCTTCGGCCGGCGCGGCGGGAGGGGACTGGCGCGGGACTTTCCGCCCGGCGCAGCCCAGACGCGCGCTGTCGAGGCCTTGCCCTTGGGCGAGTCGGCCCGCGAGGTCTTGCTCCGCTTTCTCCGCTACCAGGGCCAGGTGCCGATGGAATTCTTCCGGCACCTGGACGAGCGCCTGCGCTCGCGGGATCCCGTGGCGCGCCTGATCGAGCCGACCTTGGAGGAGTTTCGCCACAGCCCGGTCTCCTACCTGAGGATGGTGCGGCTTTTCCAAGTTTTGGAGCACGACGCCGCGATCGACGCCAAGCTCTTCGAGCTGGCCGATCCGCGCCTGCGCCTGTGGGGCGATCGGGAGCGCGAGGTGAGCGGCTACGCCCTCCTGCGCTCGCAGGGCGACGGCTATCTCGCCGACCTGCGCTGGCTGGATTATTTAAACCGCATGCTGGCCGACAATCGCTCCCTGAGAAACCCCCTCGAGGCCATGCGGCGCCGCGAGCGCAGCGAGGAGGTCCTGCGCGGCCTTTTCCCCGAGCCTCGTGAACTTAGCCCCGAAGATCTCACCCGCGCCTTCGAGGCCCTGGGCGACCCCATCTCCACCCAGGTCGCCGCCGCGCTGCGCGCGGGCGAGGTGGAGATCCGCCTCTTGCCCGACTTCGAATTTGAGGCCCTCTTCGCCCGCGAGAACCGGGGCCACAGCGGCGCGATGATCCGCGCCTTCCTGCTGCCCGCGGGGGAGGGCAGGGCGGCGGACCAGTTGGTCCTGCGCCAGGTGCAACGCGTCTCCGAGCCCGTCTTCCGGCGGGTCCTACGCGAGCGGCTGGTGGACGTCGTCCACGAGTTCGACCACCACCTCCGGCCGACCTTGAGTCCGCGCACGGATCTCTCCGCGCTGCGCGAGGAGCTGCCCGCGCACCTGCGCCATATCCATTATCGCGCGCTCCTGGGCCACCCCGAGGAGCTGGACGCGATGTTCCGCGAGTCTCCGGCGGGGCCGGCCCTCTACCTGCGCGACCGGATCGAGGCGATCTATTTCCTGCGCAATGCCGGCCGCGCGGATCGCAGCCCCGCCATGGCGCTGGATCCGGCCGCGGCCCGGCTTCGCCTGGCGTCCTTGGAGGGGCAGTCCGAGTACATCCGCGGCTTGCTGAACCTGGCCGCGCGGGAATTCGACGGGATGAACCAGGCAGGGGCAAGGCCCCTTTCCGCCAACCTGCCCGAGTGGTTGACCGAGGCCGACTGGGCCTTGGAGCAATTCCAGCGCGACGTCGTGGCGGCGCGCGGGGCCTTCGGCACGGCGCTGCGGGAAGACGCCAGCGGCTTCGCGGCGGAGCGGGAGGCCTTCCAAAGATTGGACGCCTCTTTCACGACGTGGCGCCGCGCCTCGCGGCAGCTGCGCGCGCTCTACGATCTTTACTTGAGTCCGCCTTCGATGCGCGGCGAGGAGGAGATCCGGCGCCGCGGCGACTGGCTGGCCCTACAGGGCGTCTTCGACATCGCCCCGCCGCGCGCCGAGCCGGTCGCGACGGAAGCCTTGGACCCCGTCTTGCGCTACGAGACCGGCTTGGACCTCCTGCGGCGCTTCCACCCGAATTTCTCCCCCGAGCAGGCCGCGCTCTACGAGCGCGCCGCGCGCGGGCCGATCCGCGGCCGCGACATCGCCTTCGACCTGGACAAGACGCTGGGCGACACCCTGATGCGCTACTTGGCCGAGGACGCCTACCGCGAGCGTCCCCAGGACTTCGACGTGCGGATGGAGGACTATATCCACCAGTACACGCGCCTGCGACTTCCTTACCGCGGGGTCCAGGCCATGCTGCTCGGGCTCTGGGCCGCCGGCAACCGGGTGCGGCTCTACACCGCCTCGGAGAACCTGGTCGGCAACCACGAGGTCTTCTTTAACGACTTCCCGCTGATCAAGGTGGCGATGGAGATCGCGCCGCCCGGCGACCCGCACCGGTTGGTGGGCCTTCAGGACCTGAACGCGGCGCCGCACTACATGGATCGCCTCAAGTTTCGCGAGCACTACGCGAGGCATTTCGAGAGCGAGGTAGGCAGGGACTTCCTCGAGGGAATCCGCAGCGAGCAGGAGCTGCGCCGCCTCCCGGATCTGACGGTGGCCAAGCTGCCCTTTCCCGATTTCCCCTTCGACGTCCTGGTGGACGATCTCTACTATTTTGCCGGCGACCTGATGACGGTGGGCCTGGGCCGGCGCTGGGTCCGGGCGGAGGGCGACGTCCTCCGGATGCTGGAGGGCTTGGAGGAATATTTCTCCGGGTCTCTGCCGGAGACCTCGCCCCTGTGGCGGCGATGGCTGGGGGAAGCCGGCGATTGACTTTTAAAATAATTTTTATATTATTTTAAAATCCATGGCCATTTCCTTCGAAAAATCCATCCTACCCATGTCCGAGCTGCGGACCAACCTCGACAAGGTCAAGGCCCAGCTCAAGAAGACCCCCATCATCATCACCAACAACGGCCGCCCGGATTTCGGCGTTTGCGACCTCGAGACCTTGGAGATCGCTTCGCAGATCAAGGACCTGCGCGATCTGCTCAAGCGGCGCGCCCGCCGGCCTGAGGCCTCCGTCGACGCCTCGGCCGCCTTCCGAGCCCTCGATCGCAAGTACCATGGGCGTTAAATCCTATCGGGTCCGAATCCACAGCGATGCCTTGCGGGAATTGGAGGGTATCTATCGTTTCATCGGCGAGGACTCGCCGGCGCGCGCCCGACGATTCACCGAGGGTCTGAAAAGAAAAATCCTTGCCTTGGGCAGGTTTCCCCGGCGCGGTCGCAGGGTCGAGCTGTTGGAAGGTCCCGAAGGAGGACCGGAGATCCGTTTCATCGAACACAACGGCTATTTGATTTTCTATACCGTGGAGGTCCACTCGGTCCTGGTGCTCCACCTCACGGCGCCCGGCCGGGATTGGCGCGGTTTGTTCCTCTAGCTCGGCGGCGGAGGGAGGGTGCTGCTGCGCTCGCCGCGGGGCCGCGAGGCGCTCGGCTCGTAGCGCAGGGCGTCCTGAAAGGTGTGCGGCACCCCGTCGGCGAAGCGTCCCGTCTCCGGGTTGTAGAGGCCGAAGCCGCGGAGATTTTCCAAATACCAATCCTGGGCCGTGAGGGTCTCGCGGCCCAGGCGCTCGCGCAAGGCCGCCGTGCGTGCGTCGTCGATCGTCAGGACCGAGGACTCGGTGTCGATCCACTGCAGGCGCGGCCGTCCGCGCGCGTCCCTTCCCCAAATATACTGAAAGTCCGTTCCCGCCCCCGAGGTGTAGCCGGCGACCGCCATCCGCGCGAGATCGCGGGCCATCAGCGGGTTGAAATCGGCGCGATCCCGAACCGAGAGATCGCCCAGCCCGACGTGCGGCGTGCCCTCGGCCAGGTTGACGACCAAGGCTTGGCGGCCGTCGATTCGGACCAGCCCGTCGAAGCGGACCTCGCCGACGCCGGCCTCGGCCAGGCGGCTTAAGTTCAAGGCCTCGCTGTGGAAGGTCCCGCCCATCGAATGGGTGAGCATCACCAGGGCCACGGGACGCCGCGTGCCGTCGGCCTCGGTGACGTAGCCGCGGAAGGTGGTGCGGCCGCTGCCGACGCCGATAATCTCTCCGGTGCAGACGACGCTTTCGCCGATGCCGCCGCCGACGGTGCCTCCGCCCATGGAGGCGGGCAAGGCATATCCCTCCACCGTCGTGGCGGGAGACGAAGCGCGCATCCGCTCAGACATCTCCACGATGCGCCCCACGTCCTCGGGCCGCATTCGGCTCAAGCTGCGGCGCACCGAAGGCGAGAGCCGCGAGACCATCCGGGCCGCGTCCTCCGCGGTGTAGGTGCTGGGTAGAGCCAAGGCGACGCCCGAGCCGCCGGTCAGGGTGGTGTTGGTGAAGCGGAACACGGTGCGTTCCACGGGCGGGACCTCACCCATCACGGCGTCGGCGCGCTCGGTGCGCAGCGAAAATACTTCTTCCCCGATCAGGACGGTGTCGCCCATCACCGCGACGTCGGCGGCCAAGGCCGCAAGGCGCGGGGCCTCGCGTACCGCAGGAACGGGCGGACGCAGGGGGACGACGGGGGCTACCGGGGCCTCCGGCGGGGGCGCCTCGGGAGCGCCGCCGCTCTCGGGAGGCCGCGCGGTGCCCGGCGCCTCGAGGCCCAGCTCGGCGTTCATGTCGCCCCAATCGAGGGGGTCGGCGGTCCCGGTCGCCGGACGGCGCGGGGAGCTTCCGCCCTCTAGGCCCAGTTCCGCGTTGAGATCGCCGAAATCGAAGGGATCGCCCTCGAGCGGCGCGCCCTCGGCCACCGCGGGGGCCTCGACGGCGGGGGGACGGTAAATGGCTTCGATGCTTTGGGCCAGCCTGGCGAAGTCGGCTTCGCCGATCGCGTTGACGAGCGGCACCGAGGTTGCCTCGCCCACGTGGGTGCCCAGCACGCGGCCGAGCCGGCGCATCGTGTTTTGAAAGGCCGGGCCGTGAACGCTGCCTTCGCGCAGCACCGTCAAGTCGGTCCGCAAGTCCGAGGCCGCCTCAGCGAAGCCGTCCTCCTCGAGCCGCGTGGCAAGGAGTTCCAGCTGGTCGACGGCGCGGAGACGTTCCGCGAAGGCCGGCCGGGCTCGGCCGGAGAAGGCCAAATCGAGTAAGCCGCGCTGAATCATGTCGCGGCGCTCGGTGACGCCGGGCTCGGGCGGCGCGACCGGCGGCGGGGGCAGCAGCTCCGCCACTCGCCCCGGGCCGGCGGCCGGATCGTAGAGCTCGGCGACGCGGCGGGCGAAGTCGCGGCGCATCTCGCCGGACATCAGCGGCACGTCGGCGCCGCGGAAGGCCGCGTCGAAGCGGCGCGTCCGCACTACGGCGGCCAGGCGTCGGGCCGCGGCCTCGAAGGCGGGAGAATCCACGCTCGCCTCCGTCTCCAAAGTTCGAAGGTCCCCCCGGATGGAGCGGGCGACCTCGGGGTGGGCGCCCTCCAGGCCGTCGGCGATGCTGCCCAATTCCAGGGCCACGGTATTATTGGCGAAGCCGCCGCGCTCGGCGGGATCGGGAAAGGCGATCTCGGTGAGGCGCACGTCGATGGCGGCGGCGCGCTCGCCGTCGGCCAGGACTCGGGGGGCGCGGGGGATGGCCTCCACGGGCGTGCCCTCGGGGTTCGCCATGGGCAGGATGCCTTCGCGCGGCGCCGGTTCGGCCGGTCTTCCGCCTCGGATCACCACCGTGCCGACCTCGGCCGCCGGGTCGGGCGTCGGGGGACGACGCGGGCCCAGGACGACCGTGCCCCCTCCCGCGCCGGATTCGGGTTCCACCGGTCCGCCGGGAGGCCCCGCCGGTTCGGCGGGTGCTTCCGCGCCCTCGGCGGGGATCTCGAAGCGCAGGACGATCTCGCGACCGTCGGCCAGGCGGATCCGGTCGCCGGAGACGAGCTCGGCGCGGCCGGGATGGGCCGTGGCGGTCTCGGGTCGGACGACCTCTTCCGGCAGAAAACCTTCGCGGGCGTTCGGCCGCACGACGGTGACCGGCTCGCCGCTGGTGTTGAGCAGCATGACCCCGCCGCCGGTGGCGAGGGCGAGGCGGATCGGCCCGCGCAGGCCGGGGATCGTCGCGTTGCGGAAGGGCCGGCGGGCGTCGCTGAAGTCGACGGTCAAGGTGCCTTCGGAGAAGCTCACCCCCTCGCTTCCAGCCCCGGAAACCATCGGGCCCTCGCCCTCGGCGCTCCCCTCGGTCCTGCCGCCGCGTCCTCTTCCCTCGACGACGGTGCCGGCTTCTTCCCCGGATTCCGCCCGATCCCTAGCGCCTCTCCCCCGGCCTTCGACGACGGTGCCGCGTCCTTCGTCGCCGCCCTCGGGCCTAGCTTCGGTTTCGACGCCGGGCCGGACGATGCGCCCCTCGCGGACCTCCAATCGTCCGGTGGCCAAGTCCGTCACCACGCGGTCCAAGATCCGTGCCCCCTCGCGGCTGCTGGGATCGGTGCCCGAATCGGCGATGAAGCGGCGGACCGCCGGCAGGGCTCCCACGGCCGCCTCCAGTCGAGCCTGCGTGATGCTTCCGTCCCGAACCCCCGCGCGCAGTCTTTCGCGCAGCCTTTCGGGAAAATTCCTCGTGATCAGGCCCTCCACCTCGGCGGGCAAGGGAGGCGCGCCCTCCGCCGTGCCGCCGGTTTCGGGAGCGCGGACACGGGGACCTTCCCCGCGCGCCGCTTCGACCACCCGGCCCTCGCGCAGCTCGAGACGCCCCTCGGCCAAACCGACCACGGTGCGGCTCAAGATGCGATGGCCGGCCGTGGAGGAAGGCTCCACCCCGCCGGCGCTGATCCAGCGCCGGACGGCGGGGAGCGATTCGACGGTCGCCTCCAGGCGCTCCAAAGTAACGCTGCCGCTCTCGTAGCCCGAACGCAGCCGCGCGGTGACGGTCTCGGGGAAATGCGCCTCGGCCAAGTGGTCGAAGATGCGGCGCCGCGCGGTTGAGCGGGCCTCGGCGCGGCCCTCGGCCGGGACCTCGACGATATCCAAGGCGCCGTCGCGGCCGGTCTCGACGCGAACCTCGCCCTCGCGGATGCGGCGGGAGAGCTCGCGGGCGGCTTCACCCGACATTTCGCCGCTGAGCAGGCGGGTGAAGGCGCGGCGCCGCACCTCGCTGCGCATCATCGGGTCGACGCCGTGCAGGGAGGCGTCGAGGGCGCGGAAGGAGTCTCGGATCTCGCGCAGCGTCGACTCGGTGACCGGACCCCGGGCGGCGCGACGGGCGAAGGCCTCGCGGAAGGGGCGATTCGCCGCGGCATCGTGCGGGTCGGTGAGGCCCAATTCGCGGGCGAGGCGGTCGGACAAGGCGAAGGAACGGCGGAGCAGCTCACGCGAGGGAGGTTCGGAGGGGTCGGCGTGGCGGAAGGCGGCGAGCAGGTCGGGCTCGGCGGTGGGCGGACGTTCTCCCCGGCCCTCGAGCGGGATCACCGGCGCCTCGCCGGTCCTCGTCCGCCCCGGGCGGGCGGTGCCCTCAGCGCCGGGCCCCTCGGCCGGGGCCTCGGCTCGGGCGGCGCGCAGCGGCTCGCCGACGACGAACTCGCGGCCGTCGGCGAAGCGGATGCGGTCGCCCGGACGAAGGACGGTTGATCCTGCGGGGGCGCTGGCGGTCTCCGGGGCCAGTGTTTCGGTCATCGAACGGCCCGACCCCTCGGGCACTGCGTGTGCGCGGATCACGGTGATCGTCTCGCCCGTGTGGTTGTCGACGCGGTACTCGCCCGCGGCGGCGGTCTCGCCGAACCAGATTTCCCCGTGACCGGCGATGGAGACGTGGCGGAAGCCTGGACGGCTGAAGTCGACGTGGAGGACCCCTCCGTCTAAGCGGGAGCTCCCGGCCTCAGCGTTTGCTTCCAAAGCGAGGGTCTCGGAGGCGGGCGCGAGACGGGCCAGCAGGAGATCGGCGGCCATGCGCCGTCCGGCCGCGCTGGCGGGGTCGAGCCCCATGCCGCGGACCTGCTCGCGGATCCGCGCGACTACGCCGCCCTCGACGCTGACGCCGCCGGGATGGTCCAAAGTGCGCAGCAGCAAATCCCCGATCAGGCGCTGCCCCTCGAGGCTGGCCGCGCCCCGCGGACCGAGCAGCTCGTTGGCCAGTCCCTCCAATTCGGGCCTCAGGCGCTCCATCGCCTCGCCGCCGGAGCTCAGGCTTTCCACCGTCGCTCCCGAGGCCAGGGCGCGGCGCAGCAGCTCGGCGCGGACGATCTCGTAGGCCGGGCCCTCGCGCAGTCCCGCGGCGCGCGCGAGACGGCCGGCCTCGACCTGCAGGCGCCCGGCGACCTCGGCCAAATCCGCCTCGGGGTGGGAGGCGCGGTAAGAGAATAACAGGGCTTGAAGCCTTCTGCCCTCGGCGCTGTTGGCATCGACGCCCAGGACCATGGAGGTGACGCGGGAAAGGTCCCCGCTCGTCTCGCGTCCGACGCTCGAGGCGACGTCCGCCGCGCTCTCGCCGCGGGCGACCCGCGCGAGCATGGCGCTCAGCGCGGTCATTCCCTCGGCGCTCAATTCGCCCCGTTCGTTGGGTCGGCCGAAGCCGAGGCGCTCGACCGCGGGCAAAAGTTCGTGGATGGCGTAGCGCTCGCGCGTCGCCGCGCCCCATCGTTCAATAGTGCCCCCGGTAACCTCGTTGGCCAGGCGACCGGCCAAGCGCATTTGTGCATCCATCACCGCAGCTCCTAAGAGCCGGGTTAAGAAAGGGACATGGCCCTCGGAGGGATGGAGTCCCATGGCCTCGTTGAGGTATTCCACACCGGTGAGACCGGTAATTGTTCCTCCGTAACCAAGGGTTCCAACGGCGATGCGGCCTCCCAAGGTTAAGGTACGTCCTCCGCCGGCCGCAGCCTCCCCTAGCAGGCTGGTGCGTGCCGCGGCCCTCCCGAGCCCCGAGGTTATTGCACCCATGCTCCGGCAAAACATGAAAGTCACCAGCATGGCGCCGACACGGCGGCCGAAATTTTCGAGGGTCCAGTGGTCGGTTCGACCTGAGAACATGGTTTCAAAGGCCATGTCTGCAAGATTATAAGTCACGGCCTCTGTAAGTGAGCCCGCCACAAATCCGGTTGCGCGGAGAGCTACCGTGGAGGCAAGTGTAGTTTCCGTGACATACGCCGCGAAGGCCAGCTCCGCCCCACGCGCGGCCAGACTTCCAACTCCGAAAGTCACCGCGGTAATGACGCCGCTGCGGATGGCGGCGGCGTCGGACTCCGCGAAGATGATGGTCATGTTGCCGAGCTCAGTCAGGATGCCGCTCAGCCGGGCCTCGCCCGGGATTCCGTCCACCAGGGCTCGCGCGGCGTCCCGCGTGTGCGGATTGCGGGTCAGGAGGTTGCCGATCTGCGAGGCGGAGGAGTACATGCGCCCGGCCGAGAGGCTGGAGGCGAAGGAAAGCATCCGGTCGGAGAAGGTATCGTCGCTCAAGGTGATGTCCGCCGAGGCGTCGAGGATGTCGCGGATCGGGGCGGACGCCCGGGATTCCCAAAGCATGTCCCTGAGCCCGTAATCGCTGAAACGACGCAAGGCCTCCCGCACCGAGCCGCAGCGTCCCGAGAGGATCAGACGTTGCGCCTCGTCCAGCGCGCGCCGGATCTCACGGTCGCTCTCGGAGGCCCGCGTGGAGCCGCGTTCCCGCTCTTGGGCGATGTAATCGCCGGCGACCAGGCGAAGGGCATCGAGGACTTGCAAGGCGCGGGCGCGGCGGACGGCGCCTTCGACGTTGCGCAGCATCTCCTCGGCGCGGGGATTGCCGCGGATCGCCCCCAGCAGCTCGCGGGCCCGGTCGAGGTGGCCCAGGTTCATCTCGCGCATCGCGGGCACCATCTCGGCGATGCGGTGCAGCTCCCGCGGCGCGCCTTCGACGTCGAGGGCGACGATGCGGTCGAGCATTCCGTTGGCCTCGGTGCTCATCCCCGCCTCTTGAAAGACCTGCCCCAGGGTCAAATAGAAGTTGGCGCGCTCGGTCGAATTTTCGATGCCCTCCGCCTGCGTGATCAGGGGCGCCATCGCCTCGTTGACCCGGGCGTTGAGACCGAGGCGCCCGAAGATCGCCGCGGCCTGGAGGCAGGCCTGCAGCTCTCGGCGGGTGGGCGGCGTGTGGCGGCCGCTGAGCAGGACGTGGCCGCTTTGGGCCAGGTCGGCGAACTGGTCGATGGCCCGTTCGCTGACGGCGCCCAGCCAGGCGGTGTCGCCGTCGGTGACGGCGCGGTCGAGACGGCTGCGGAAGTCGGCGATCACCGCGTCGGCGAATTCCGCGTCGACGTGGCGCTCGTTGCGCAGGTGCCGAATGCGGTCCGCCGCGATGTCGCCGATGACCTGCGTCGCCCAGGTGTTGATCTCGGCCAGGTCCGTGCGGGTGGTTCCCGAGCTTTCCGCCTCCCGGCGGCACAGCGTCGCGACCCGCAGCAGGGTCCGCGCCTGGGTCAGGCGGTCGTCGGTGGGCAGGTCGGTGGCGGAGCGGATCGAGTTCCGCCAGGCGCTCAGGTGCTCGGGGCTGGCGATGCCGTCCAGGGCCATGTCGATCTCGACGGAGGTCGCGGCGATCTCGATGCGCCGGCGGGAATCGGTGGTGCCGCCGAGCTGGTCGTCGAGTTGGCTGCGCAGGGTGCCCAGGCGCTCGTCGGTGGCGCGGGCGGCCTCCGAGTCGCCGACGGCGGTGAAATAGGAACGGACCGCCAGGATGGAGGCGGCGGTGTCGAGGTAGGCGCGGGGGTTGACCAGGGTCCGCGAGACGGTGTGCGCCCGGGTCGTGCCGCCGACGCTGAAGTCGTCGACCTCGATCTCCTCGCGGTACATCGAGGGCGTGGGCGTCGAGGCCAGGCGCCGGGCGATCGGCGAGGCCAAATCCCTGAGACGCTCCTCCGCGCCCATGCCGGAGCCGTGCAGGATGCTGCCCATCGCGGTGAAGACCTGGAGGCGCAGCAAGTCGCCGGCGTCGGCCGGCAGCGAGGCGACCATCTGGTCGAAGACGTCGTTGACGCGCGTGGAGTCGCCCAAGGCGACGAAGCCGCGCAGGGCCTCGGCCAGGGCGGTGCGGCGCTCGGCCGGGTCGCTCAGGCCGCCGGCCCGCTCTACCGCCGCCTCGGCCTCTGCGGATTGTCGGCAGTATTCCGTCAGCCCCTCCGCGCTGAGCCTCGGCACGAGAGCCTCCCGCTCGCCCTCGATGATCCCCGACATCAAGCGGTCGATGGCCGCCGAGGCACCGCGGCTCTCGATGAAACCCGACGACGCGTTGTGGAGGTCGATCGCGTAATCCCGCATCAGCGTGTTGACCTCGGCGATGCGCTCCTCGGCGTCGTGCGTGACGAGCTCGACGTCGCGGCCCTCGATCCACTCGTGCGTGGTGGCGCCGCGCAGGCTCCGACGCAGCTCGAAGAGCTCGGTCAGGTTGCGGCCGATCCGGTCGGTGCGGTCGCGGTCGGTGAGATCCGAGG
>SZOV01000025.1 GCA_030263375.1 Deltaproteobacteria bacterium PRO3 | reverse complement strand
ACACCTCCTTTGGGAGGCCGACTTCGACCTGGGCCTTTTGGAAAAGCGCGCCAGCGATCCGGCCGCCGCCAAAGCCCGCTTCGCGCAGGCCAAGGCGAGCCTCGAGGCCCTGCTGCCGCAGCTCCCCGAGGGCCAGAGACAGAGCTATTTGCGAGACCGTAAACTGGAAAAAATCCTGGAGGCCATGGAGGACCTATGACCCTGACCGATTCCAAGCTCGACACCCCCACTTACGAGAAGATCTTCGAGATCTCCAAGCGCATCCTCGCGCAGATGAACCTCGACCGCCTGCTCGACCTGATCCTCGACGAGGCGATCCAGCTCTCCGGCGCCGAGCGCGGCTTCGTCGTCCTCTTCAAGGAAGAGGGCATCGAGGTGCAGTCCGCGCGCAACATGGACAAGGAAAGCCTGAAGAAGGCCCGCGAGAAGGTCTCGACCTCGATCATCCGCGAGGTCACCCAGACCCGCAACGCCGTCCTGACGTTGGACGCCGGCGAAGAGGCCAAGCTCAAGGGGGCGGAGAGCGTGCACCGCATGAAGCTGCGCTCGGTCCTGGCCGTGCCGCTGAAGAGCGGCGACTCGATCCAGGGCGTCATCTACTTGGACAACCGCTTCGCCTCGGGCGTCTTCCAGGAAAACCACGCCCAAGTCGTCTCGGTCTTCGCCGACCAGGCCTCGCTGGCGATCAGCCACGCGCGGCTGCTCGAAGAGAACCGCCAACGCCAAAAGGAACTCGAGAACAACCAGAAGATGATCCTCCGGCTCAACAAGGCCCTCGAAGACCGCGTCGCCGACCAGGCCCAGGAGCTGGAGAAAGTGAAACTGCAATTAGAATCCCAACAAGACATCGAAGGCCCCCGCGCCGACCGTTACCAAGAGATCATCGGCGAGTCGCACGCCATGAAGGAAGTCCTCAAGACCCTCGACCGCATCATCGACTCGGACGTCACCGTCTACATCCACGGCGAATCGGGCACCGGCAAGGAGCTGATCGCCCGCGCCCTGCACTACAACGGCCCGCGCAAGGCGAAGATCTACGTCTCGACCAACTGCGCCTCCTACTCCGAAACTCTGCTCGAGTCCGAGCTCTTCGGCCACGTCCGCGGGGCTTTCACCGGGGCCGAGCGCGACAAGAAGGGCATGTTCGAATACGCCGACGGCGGCACCGTCTTCTTGGACGAGGTCGCCGACATGAGCCCAGGCATGCAGGCGAAGCTGCTGCGCGTCCTGCAGGAGGGCGAGATCCGGCCACTCGGCTCGAACAAGACCGTCAAGGTGAACGTCCGCATCATCTCGGCGACCAACAAGGACTTGGGCGAGCTGGTGAAGGAGGGAAAATTTCGCAAGGACCTCTTCTACCGCCTGAACGTCGTGCGCATCAATCTGCCGGCCCTGCGCGAGCGTAAGCCCGACATCCCGATGCTCGCCCAGCACTTCATGAAGAAGAACAAAATGGGCATCCCCGAAAACTTCCTTTCCATCGAGCCGGCGGCGGTCAAGGCGCTGATGACCTACGACTGGCCCGGCAACATCCGCGAGCTGGAAAACGAGATCAACCGCGCCCTCGTCATGGGCAAGGGCGAGATCACCAAGGAGCTGCTCTCGGAGAACGTCCGCGAAAAATACGAGTTCGAGGAAGAGATGATGCGCGACTTAAACCTCGACCGCCAGGTCTCCAACTTCGAGAAGCGCATCATCGACCGCGCCCTCCAGGAGTCCCAGGGCAACAAGGTCAAGGCCGCCAAGCTCTTGGGCATCTCCCGCTTCACCCTCCACCAAAAGATTCGGAACCTCGAGATCGAGCCGCCCAAGCGCCGCGTCACCCCCGAAGAGGTCGCGAGGGTCTTGAAAGAATGCAAGGGAAACAAGGCCTTAGCGGCCCGGAAGCTGGGGATCCAGCGCCAAACCCTGTATCATAAGCTCGACCGTTTCGGGCAAAAAGAGGTGGAAAATTCGTAATTTGACGCAATTTTTCCCCTTGGGGAGCCGATAATTGAAGGGAAGGCAACCCCAAGGGGTCGCGGCGTCGGGTCGCTGCGCAGGACAAGGGTTGGGGGCCTTATGGGATTTCACACCAAATCAATTACCAGCTTGATCGCGCTGGGTCTTTGCGCGGCCCTCCTTGCCTGCACAGGGGTCACTTCGGGCGGCGGAGCCGGAGGCGCGCCGACCTCGCCGATCTCGGGCGGACAGAACAGCCTCGACGGCGGGCCATCCGCGGACGGGGGCCTGCCCGGCGGCACAAGCGCCCAGGGCCAAGCGGTCCCCAGCACCCAGCAGAGCGAGCCGGGCGTCGGCGCCCCCTGCGTCATCCGCTTCGTCGCGAGCGTCCAAGTCACGCGCGGCGCCTACGAGACCTTTTGTCGCGAAAACAGCATGGCCGCGATGCGACTCAGAGCGGTGGAGGAAGTCCGCGGCGAAGATTCCACCACGATGGCTCCGCCGGAGGATCCCCCGCCCGGCCCCGAAGTCACCTTTACCTTCCGCGCCGACGGCGATATCGAGGATCGGAGCCTCAAGGTTCCGACTCATTGTGCGGAGGACGGTCGGTGGCGGACGACTCTCGGCAATTTGAGTTTCTTCACCATCCCACGGGGATTGCATTGTCCGAATTTCTCGGTGAAGGCCCAGGCCATTTGGAACCAAGGCGGCACTCCGTTGATAAGCCCGCTGTATAGCGGGTCGTCGCAGGCCCTTGAATACGACGAGGCTACCGAGACCTACCCCATTCCCTTGGGTATCGATTTGGGTCCGACGAAATATGACGCGGGAGGTGTTCTCATGCGAGCGACTCCATGACCCCACTGCGCCCTTCTGAAACCGCTCGCTTCTCGGGCTGGAAGTAGAGTCTTAATAATTTTATAGTGAATGTAAGGAATCGATTTTGATGCAACGAAAAATCTCATGGCCCCAGTTCCTCTCCGCCTTCGGCCTCTTGACCGTCCTGACCGCCTGCTCGGGCCTGGGCGGTCCGGGAGGCGGAGCCTCTTCGGCGGGCGGCGGCCCCGGCGGCATCCAGTCCCTCGACGGCGGCGGAAATAGCCTGGGCGGCGGCGGAGACCTCGCCGGAGGCGGTGGCGCCGTGCCCAGCACCCAGCAGAGCGAGCCGGGCATCGGCGGCCCCTGCGGGATGGGGATCCCCGTGCGGGTGCGCGTGATCGAGAACGGCTTCGTACGCAACTGCGACGGGAGCCTCGGGCCGAGGGCGGAATTCGCGGACGTCGTCTCCGGCGGCGTCGACGGCATGATGGCCAAGGCCCTGAGCCGCGGCGAAACCTTCGACCCCGGCAGCGCCGAGATGTACGACGAGCCCCTCGATTACAACCCCAAGGTGAAAGTGGATTTCGTGCCGGAGGCCGGAGGCTACTTCGAGAGGCACGAGACCGTCGACGCCTCCTGCCGGCCCGACGGGCTCTGGGAGGCCTGGGTCACCGTGCGCTGGGGCCACGCGGCGGACGGTCGGCTTTGCGCCGACTACCGGCTTTCCCTCTCGGCCTTCCTACGCTCGGCGGGAACGTATTTTTACAGCTCCGTCTTCCAAACCTCTTCCATGCCGCGCGAAGCTAGCGGCGATATCGCGCCGGTCCTCCTCGCCATTGATCGCGGTCGCACCGGCCCCTGATCCGATCGGTTCCGGGTAAAAAAAGGCAGGCCCGGAGAAACCCACCGAAATAGGACAAGGGGCTCGGCGGTCTCCCCGGGCTGCCAAGAAAACGTCGAAAAAATAGCGTGAAAAATTTAAAGAAAATCCCGGAGGCACCAGCCGCTTAGGACAAGGGGTGCGTCAGTGACCCCGGGATATGAGGAGATAAAAGCAGGAACCGTGCCAGAGACGAACGAAAGGCAAGATAAAAAAACTAATTATTTCAAATAGTTAAAAATTAGCAGCTCGTACAAAACTACGCTAAATAAGTATAAATTGTTTGAAAACAATTACAGAACTATAACTATATATAATTATTATGAATTATTAAAAGGCAGGCTTTAAATATTTCTGACTGAGATTGACAAACAATACACTCAGAGATGGTCCTCGACCTTCACCCCTTCTTTTTCAAAGAAGGTCTTGAGCTTGGCCTTGATGCGCTCTTCCAGCTGCCGAGCGCGCTCGCGGCTGATGCCGTACTGGTCGGCGATGGCCTGGAGGGTAAGCGGGACCTCCGACAAGAGGCGTTCCCGAAAGATCTTGGCCTCGCGCTCGTTGAGCGTCTTGGCGAAATCGCGAAGCTTGACCTCGAGGACGTCTTTGAAGGCCGCTTGATCGAGGGTCTCCTCGATCGGCGGCGTCTCGGCCTCGAGTAGGTCGATGTGCCGCTTGTCGTCGTCCTCGCGAATCGTGGCGTCGAGCGAGAGATCGCTGTGGCCGAGACGCTGCTGCATCTCCTCGACCTCTTCCGGCTTCACCTCCATCGCCGCCGCCAGCTCCTTGACGCCGGGGTTGAAGCCCTGCTTCTCGAGCCTCTCTTTTTCCTTCATCAGGTTGAAGAAGATGCGGCGCTGGGCCTGCGTGGTGCCGATCTTGATGAGGCGGAAATTGTCCAGGATGTGTTTCAGGATGTAGGAGCGGATCCACCAACTCGCGTAGTGGCTGAGGCGCGCGCCCTTGTCGGGATCGAAGCTCTTTACCGCGCGCATCAGGCCCAGGTTGCCTTCCTGGATCAGGTCGAGGAGATTGCCGTAGGCGGTGCGGTACTCGGAGGCGATCTTGACGACGAGGCGCAGGTGCGAGGTCACCAGCTTGCGCGCGGCCTCGCGGTCGCCGGTTTCTTGGAAGGCCAATGCCAGCTCGCGCTCTTCCTTGGGCGAGAGAAAGGGATAGCGGCTGATCTCTTGAACGTAACGCTTGAGCGGGTCGACCGGCTCCAGCGGGCGGTGGGTGGAGACGGCGGGCAGCTTTTGCTTAGCGAGAGACATCGGAAGTTTCCCTTTCGGCGAGGGCGATGTGGCGCACGCCCTCCCCCTCTTTACTGAAGCTCAGGCGGAATTGGCAATAAGGGATTATCTTTTCCATCCGCTCCGGCCACTCGACCAAGGCGACGGCGCCGGGGGCGAGGATCTCGTCCCAGGCCAGCTCCTCGGCCTCGCGGGCGTCCCGCATGCGGTAGAGATCGACGTGGTAGATGGGGCCCTCGCCGCGGTACTCTTCGACGAGGGTGAAGGTCGGCGACGGGATCTCCGCGGGCTCGACGCCGCTCAACGCGGAGATGACGCCCTTGGCGAAACAGGTCTTGCCGCTGCCGAGATCGCCCTGCAGCGCCACCGCGCCGCCGGCGCGCAGGCGGGCGGCAAAGCGGGCCGCCAAGGCGAGGGTCTCTTCGACGGAATGGGAGAGCCAAATTGTTTCTTTGGTGGTACTCACGACATCATCCGAATTCATTTCGTAACGCCGCCATCGACGCCAAATCCGTAGGGGCCGTTCGCGTTTGTCCTCCGAAGGAGGGAACGGCCCCTACGGAGGGGGCACCGACACAAAATAGCGCCGATCACGACCGACCTTCTTCAATATCCATCAACCACAAAATTCCCATACCACCTTAGGAATCTCCTTGGCGATATCCGACGCGAGGGTCCCCCGGTCGCCCAGCCGTTCGGCCAGGCGATCGCCTGCCAGGCCGTGCAGGAAGACCGCGATGGGCACGGCAGCTTCGGGTCTGAATCCCTGGGCCAAGAGCCCCGCGATGACGCCTGTCAAGACGTCGCCGCTCCCGGCGGTGGCGAGGTTGGGGCCGCCGCTGGAGTTGATCCAAAGCCTTCCCGCGGGGCTCGCGATCGCCGTGCGGTAGCCTTTCAAGACCACCCAGCATTTATTTTGCCGTGCAAAACCCTTGGCCGCGGCGAGGGGATCCGCGCGGATCGCGGCGACGCTTTTGCCGGACAGGCGGGACATCTCCAAAGGGTGCGGCGTCACGATCGTCCCGCGCAGGCGCGTCGCCAAACCCCGGCTCCCGGCGAGGTTGTTGAGCGCGTCCGCGTCCAGCACCGTCGGCGGGCGCCGCGCGGCCAGCAATTCCCCCAAAAAACGCCGCGAACCTTCGCCCTGCCCCAACCCCGGCCCGACGGCCAGGGCCTGAAAACGCCGCATCGGGGCCCGCAGGGCCGGAAAGGAGTCCGTCCCAAATTTGCCTTCCCGGCCGGGCACCGGCAAAAGAATTACTTCCGGAAATCGCAGGTCGATCCGGCGGTAGGCCTCCTTCGGAAGCGCCCAGGTCACCAGCCCCGCCCCGGAGCGCAGGGCGGCGACGGCGCTGAGATAACCCGCGCCCGGCATCTCGCGCGAACCGGCGACCACCAAGACGCGGCCGGCGTCGCCCTTATGGGCACCGCGGAAGCGCGGACGCCAGTGCCGGCGGAGATAGTCGACGTCCACCCACTCGGCGGCGCTGGCCATGCGATTTAGCTCGATGCGGCTCAGGCCGATCGAACGCACGGCGAGGCGTCCGACAAAGTCCCAGGCCGGCGGCAGGACCTGCCCCCACTTCGGCGACTCGAAGGTCACCGTCAGGTCGGCGCGAAAGGCCGTCCCCATCGCCTCGCCCGTGTCCGCCGAGATCCCGCTGGGGATGTCCACCGCCAGCTTATAGCCGGGGGCGCGGTTCATCGCCGCAATCGCCGCGGCGTAGCGGCCCGTCACCGGACGCTTGAGGCCGATCCCGAAGACGGCATCGACCACCAGGTCGGCGCGGCGCAGCGCCGCGACCATGGCACGCTGCGGACGGATCAGATCCCTGACTTGCCCGTGGAAGTAACGCGCCTCCTCGGAAAGCTCCGCCTCGCTTCCCAAAAAAAACACTTCCATCTCGAATTTTTTCGGCCGCAGCAAGGCCGCGACGGCGAAACCGTCCCCGCCGTTGTTACCGGGCCCGCAGACGACGGCGATGCGCCGGAGCTTTTTGGGAAGACGCAAGGCGAGGATCTCGTCGCAGCAGGCCCGGGCGGCGTTGCGCATCAGGAGCCGCGCGGAAATCCCGTGCCTTCGAATCGAAAGCCGGTCGAGACGGGCCATCTGCGCTCCGCTGAGGATCTTCATGCGACGAGGGCCTTCATCTCGCGCACCGCGCGATCCCAGCCCACCAGGACCGCATGGGCGACGATGCTGTGGCCGATGTTGTACTCCTCGATCTCGGGGATCTTCTTCACGGGCAGGATGTTCTCGTAGTTGAGGCCGTGGCCGGCGGCCACGAAGAAGCCGAGCTCCTTGGCGAGGCGGGCGGCCTCGCTCAGCCGCTTCAACTCGGGGCCGCGGCGCTCCGCCGGAACCTCGCAATAGGCCCCTGTGTGCAGCTCGACCGAGTCGGCGCCCAGCTCGCGGCTGCAGCGCAGCTGATCGGCTTCAGGGTCGACGAAGAGCGAGACGAAAAGCCCGGACTGCCTAAGTTTCGCGACCATCGGGGCCAAGACGGCGCGATGGGCGAGAACGTCCAGGCCGCCCTCGGTGGTGAGCTCTTCCCGGCGCTCGGGCACGAGGGTGATCTTCGCCGGGCGATATTTTAGCGCAAAGTCCTCCATCTCGGCGGTCGCGGCCATCTCGAGGTTGACGGGGATCGACACCGCCTTCAAAAGATTGGGGACGTCTGCGTCCTGGATGTGGCGCCGGTCCTCGCGCAGGTGGCAGGTGATCTGGTCGGCGCCGGCGTCCTGGGCCATCCGCGCCGCCGTGATGGGGTCGGGATAGGAGATGCGCCGGGCCTGGCGCAGGGTCGCGATGTGGTCGATGTTCACGCCGAGCAGGGCCATGGGAAATTCCTCACGCGCGGCCCAGGGCCTTTTCGGTCTCGGCCTTGAGGTCCTGCGCGAATTTTTCAATCTGCCTCTGGTCCTCGCCCTCGAGCATGATCCGAAGCAAGGGCTCGGTGCCGCTGTAACGGAGCAGGAGCCTCCCCTTCTCGCCCAAGGTCTTTTCAATGTCCTGTTGGAGTCGCAGCACCTCGGGGACCTGGTGCAGGTCCTTTTTCTGCCGAACGCGGACGTTCAGGAGGACCTGGGGAAATACCTCCATGCAGTCGGCGACCTGGGAAAGCTTGGCCCCCTTCCGCACCAGGATGGACAGCACCTGCAGGGCGGCGAGGATTCCATCGCCTGTAGTGCTGTAATCCGAAAAGATCAGGTGGCCGGACTGCTCGCCCCCGAAGTTGTAATGGTGGCGGCGCATCGCCTCGATGATATAGCGGTCCCCGACCTGCACGCGCTGCAGTTTCAGGCCCCAGCGCTTGAGCGCGATCTCGAGGCCCAAGTTGCTCATGACGGTCGCGACCACCGTATCCTGCGCAAGGGCCTTCCGTTCCTGCAGGTCGCGGGCGCAGAGCGCCATCAGGACGTCGCCGTGCAGGATCTCGCCGCGCTCGTCGACCAAGATCAGGCGGTCGGCGTCGCCGTCCAGCCCCACGCCCAGATCGGCCCCCTCCGCCTTCACCCGTTCGCGCAGCGACTCGGGATGGAGGGCGCCGCAGGCCTCGTTGATGTTGGTGCCGTTGGGCGCCACTCCCAAGGCGACCACCTCGGCGCCAAGCTCCTCGAAGACGGTTGGCGCCACCCGGTAGGCCGCGCCGTGGGCGCAGTCGACGACGACCTTGAGCCCCTCCAGCGTCAATTCCTTCGGGAAGGTTCCCTTGAGGTATTCGATGTAGCGCCCAGCGGCGTCGTCGACGCGGTAGGCGCGCCCCACCTCGCCGTGCGTGGGCCCCCGCTTCAGGGCCTCGCCGTCCAGCATGGCCTCGAGCTGGGTCTCGACCTCGTCGGGCAGCTTGAAGCCGTCGTGGTCGAAAAACTTGATCCCGTTGTCGTAGTACGGATTGTGGCTGGCGCTGATCATCACGCCGGCGGCGGCGCGCATCGCCTGGGTGATGAAGGCGATCCCCGGCGTCGGCAACGGCCCGAGAAAGATCGCCTCGCCGCCCATCGAGCAGATGCCGGAGGAGAGCGCGTTCTCGATCATGTAGCCCGAGAGCCGCGTGTCCTTGCCGATCACGATGCGGTTCTTGCGGCTCTTCCCCAAAAAGTAGCGCGCGAGGGCGCGGCCCAGGGCCAGGGCGGTCTCGGGATCCATCGGGGCCTGGTTGGCGAGGCCGCGGACGCCGTCGGTGCCGAAGATTTTTCGGGTCATCGCGATTTTCTCCAATAAAAAAAGAAATCCCGCCTCGAAGGATGCCTCAGTCCAGGTATGGCGAGCTCCCCTTCCGCCCTCTTGTCAAAACACCCGGGCGGACGAGGGTCTCCTCCTCAATCTATTGAAAACTCGGATTTTTGCAAGGCTTGTAAAAAGTCACGCGCGGCGGCGACGTCGTGCACCCGCAAGAGGCGGGCGCCTTGTCCGATCGCGGTCCCAGCCGCCTCGAGCCCCGCCTTCAACAGCTCCGCCGGATCGTCGCCGACCCGTTCCCGCAGCATCCGCTTGCGCGAGAGGCCCACCAAGATGGGGCGGCCCAGCTCGGTAAGCCGGGATAAACCCTCCAACAAGATCCAATTTTGCTCGGGGGTCTTGGCGAAGCCGAATCCGGGATCGACGCAGACCCGCTCGGCGGCGATGCCGGCCTGCAGGGCGCGGTCGAGTCCGAGCCGCAGCTCGGCGGCGACCTCGCCGACGACATCCCGGTACTCCGCCAGCGAGGCCATGCCGGCGGGCTCTCCGCGGGAATGCATGAGGACGTAACCGGCGCCGGCCGCGGCGACGGTCTTCAACAATTCCGGATCCCGCGCACAGGAGACGTCGTTGACGACGGAGACCCCGGCCTCCAGCGCGCGGCGCGCGGTCTCGGCGTTTCGGGTGTCCACGGAAATCGGCGGCGCGGGCGCAGAGTTCAGGGCCTTCAGCACGGGCTCCAGCCGTCGCCACTCCTCCTCGGGCGGCACCGGCGTCGCGCCGGGCCGGGAGGATTCGCCGCCGACGTCGATCAGATCGGCGCCTTCCGCGATCAAGGCCCGAGCGCGCTCGAGGGCCCGCTTTGGATCGAGGTATTTTCCGCCGTCGGAAAAGGAATCGGGCGTGACGTTGAGGACACCCATCACCTTGGGATGTTCCAAGGAAAGGGTAGAGAACCGCAATGTCCAGTAAGGCGTGGCCAAGGTCAGGCTTTGCTGGGATGCGCGGGCACGTGGGGCGCGATCGTCACGCCCTCCTTGCCGGGCGCGCTGGGCGCCTTGGCGGCGGTGCCGCGCCGGCCGCCCAAGGGAACGCTGGGCTTGACGGGCGCCAGCTTCTCACCGCGGATCACCTGATTGATCTCTTCGGAGGTCAGGGTCTCGCGCTCGAGCAGGGCCTCGGCCAGGGCGTGCAGCTCGGTGAGGTGGTTTTTCAGCAAGTCCTTGGCGCGCTCGTAGTTGCGGGTGACGATGTCGCGGACCTCGTGGTCGATCTCGGCCGCCGTGCGCTCGCTGTAATCCTGGTGCTGGGCGAACTCGCGCCCCAGGAAGATCGCCTCTTCCTTTTTGCCGAAGGCCAGGGGACCGAGCTTCTCGCTCATCCCCCACTCGCAGACCATCTTGCGCGCCAAGTCGGTGGCCTTCTCGATGTCGTTGCCGGCCCCCGTGGTCTTCTGCCCGAAGATCAGCTCTTCGGCGAGGCGGCCGCCCATCAGGATGGCGATCATGTTCTCGGCGTAGTCCTTGCTGTGCGAATGTTTCTCTTCCTCGGGCAGCTGTTGAGTCAGTCCCAGGGCCATCCCACGAGGGATGATCGTGACCTTGTGGACGGGCTCGGTGCCGGGAATGAGGCGCGCAACGAGGGTGTGGCCCGCCTCGTGGTAGGCCGTGGTTTTCTTCTCCTCGTCGCTGATGATCATGCTGCGGCGCTCGCTGCCCATCAGGACCTTGTCCTTGGCCATCTCGAAGTCGCCCATGTCTACGACCTTCTTGTCGCGGCGGGCGGCGTAGAGCGCGGCCTCGTTGACCAGATTTTCGAGGTCGGCGCCGCAGAAGCCTGGCGTACCCCGCGCGAGGACCATCAGGTCGACGTCGCGGGAGATGGGCACCTTGCGGGTGTGGATGCGCAGGATCTCCTCGCGGCCCTTCAAGTCGGGGCGCGGCACCACGATGCGGCGGTCGAAACGGCCGGGGCGCAGCAACGCGGGGTCGAGGACGTCGGGGCGGTTGGTCGCGGCGACCAAAATGACGCCCTCGTTGGACTCGAAGCCGTCCATCTCGACCAGCAATTGATTGAGCGTCTGCTCGCGCTCGTCGTGGCCGCCGCCCAGGCCGGCGCCGCGATGGCGGCCGACGGCATCGATCTCGTCGATGAAGATGATGCAGGGCGCGTGCTTCTTGCCCTGCTCGAAAAGGTCGCGGACGCGGGAGGCGCCGACGCCGACGAACATCTCGACGAAGTCGCTGCCGGAGATGCTGAAGAAGGGAACGCCGGCCTCGCCGGCGATGGCCCGCGCCAGCAGCGTCTTGCCTGTGCCCGGCGGGCCCATCAGCAGGACGCCCTTGGGGATGCGCCCGCCCAGCTTGGTGAACTTCTTCGGATCCTTCAAAAAGTCGATGATCTCCTCGACCTCGTCCTTCGCCTCTTCGACGCCGGCGACGTCTTCGAAGGTGACGCGCTTCTGCGATTCGCTCATCAGGCGGGCGCGGCTCTTGCCGAAGCTTAAGGCCTTGCCCCCGCCGATCTGGATCTGGCGCATGAAGAAAAAGAAGAAGCCGAAGAGCAGCAGCATGGGCATCCACGAGATGAGGATCTGCTGCCACATCGGGGTCTCTTTGGGTTTTTCATAACGGATCTGCGCGTCGGACTTGGCGAAGATCTCGAAGGCCTTGTCGCTGTTCACGGGGCCCAAGGTCTCGAAGTAGCTGCCGTCCTTATAGCTGTCCTTGAATTTGCCCTGGTACTCGTCCTCGCGGATGATGATCGACTCGACCTGCTTCTGCTCGACCGCCGAGAGGAACTCGCTAAAACTCACTTTATTTCGCAGGGTTGGGGTAGCCTTAAAAAAGTGAAGGATGGAGATCGAGAGCAGGATGATGACTATCCAAAGGGCGATCGTTTTGTGCGACTGTTTCACCGTGAACCTCTTAAATCATGCAGCTTCACAACCCTAACATAGGGATTTTCGGGGTGGCAACCCAGATTTCGGGAAAGATTTGGGATTTCGAAGGCTTTTTCGCCTAAACCGCCCCGCTGCCGCGCCGACGCCCGGACCCAGGCCTCAGCCGAGTCGAACGACGCCTCAAGACCAGTTTTTGCGGGTTCAACTGGACCCAATACCCGCCCTTGAGCGGCAACTCGAATCCCTTGGCGGCCTCCTCCATGCCCGCGAGCAAGGGGGGGAGGATCTTGCCGAAGGCCTGCTCGCGGCCCGTCCGGCTTCGCAGCCAGGCCTCCAGGATGGCCGCCCGCAGGGCCCGCGGCAAGCGCTTAAGGGCGCGGGCGTCGAGGGCGGCGGGCCCGGTCGCGCTTCCCCGGGCGGCCCGTCGCAGCCAATCTTGGGCCAGGCCCTCCAAGGCCGCGGCGGCCTGCCCGGCGCGTGCCCCGAAGGCGGCGAGCGCCTCTTGAATCCTCGGATTTTCCTCGGCCATCCGCGGCAGGATCCGATGCCGGATCCGGTTGCGCAAGTAATCGTCCCCGTCGTTGGAGCGGTCGTGGTGAAAGCTGAGGCGATGGACCCGGGCATAGACCTCCAGGGCCTCCCGAGGCACCTCGAGAAAGGGCCGGAAGACCCAGAGCCCCCCGATCTCCTCCAGCTCGTCCATGCCCCGCAGCCCCTTGAGACCCGCGCCGCGCAGCAGGCGGGCCAGGACCGTTTCAGCCTGGTCGCCCTGGTGGTGGGCCATCCAAACCAGGCCGCGATTGCCCGGCTGGGCGGCGAGCAGGCTTCGGAAGAAGGCCAGGCGGCGCTCCCGGGCCCAGGCCTGGAGATTGGCGGGCTTCGCCCGGGCGCGCAGCCGCAGCACCCGGATGGGGACCCCTTCCCGCTTGGCCCATTCTCGAAGCAAGGCCTCTTCGCGATCGGAGTCCGGGACGCGAAGGCGGTAATTGACGTGGGCGAAATGCAGGGCTGGCAGGCGGGGGCGCAGCCGCAGGGCGACCGCGGCCAACACGGTCGAATCCAGCCCGCCCGAGACCGCAATCCAGACCGGCAGCTCCCGCAGTGTCTTCGGCAGCGCGAGGTAGCGGCTCATCAACTTTTTTGGCAGGTCAACGCGTGGCACTCGTTTGGAATCCGATCCAAGTCTCGTAGAGGATCAATCCCGCCGGCACGAAGAAAAAGACAAACAGCCCCAACCCGCCGACGGTGAAAAGCGAGGCCGCATGAGGGGAATAATAGCGCAGCAGGAAGGGCGCGGCATTATAAATCAGGATGGAAAGCGTCCCGCCGGCAACCAGAGCCCGCTTCCATCCCGCCTTCAGCGGCGTGAAGTGCAGTCCCAGCCAAACCGAAAGAAAGACAAGCGGCATGGTGAAGCTGTGGACGTGGGCGGTCTGTAAAAGCTGGGGGTAGAGCTTGGGCATCTGCATGCCGCCGCTCGCCTCGTCGCCGAGGTAGTAGACCACGGTCTGCTCGTGGCTGAGACCGTAGTGCTGGCGGCTCATCAGGCCGGCGACGCCGAAGGCGACGGAGGTCAAGAGCAGGTAGGCCGTGACCGCCCACTTAAGACCGCCGTTCTGTCGATGAAGCCTAGGACTTTCCATAGAAGATCTGCCACAGGACCAGGGCCCGCTTTACGCCCACGACCAAGGCGTGGGCGGAGAGCGTCGCGCCCGAGATGTTGACGATGTCGCCGTGCAGGCGCAGCTCGTTGTTGAGGTCCTTCTGCCTGAACTGGTTGAGGAAGCGCCGGGAGGCCACCTCCCCGCCGTGGCTCTCGCGATACACCATCACCTCGACGGCGTCCACCCGGCCTTCCGGGCTGATCTTGGTGACGAAGGTGATCGGCTGGACCTTGCCAACCTGCTCGTCGATCACCGCGTAACCGTCGACGCGGCCCTCCGTCTTGCCGACGTAGAAGGCGTAACGGTCCTTGGGAAGCTCGTATTTGAGCTCCGCCTCGGCCTTGCGGCGCACCTCGTCGGTGACGGGGTGGTCTTCCTTCAAGACCTCCTGAGAGTTTTTGAAAATCAGTTTAAGGGCCTCGGCGGGCTTCAGATAGACGGTGGTCTGGGCCAGGCCCACCCCTTCTGCGCCGAGCAGCGCGGCCAGCGCGAGGATGGCTGAAAATAATTTTCTCATCAAGAACACGGGACTCCTTGCTTGCCCCAATTAGCCCGACAAGTCAAACGGTCCGAGGGTCGGGCCGAGGCCGGGGCCCACATCCCCGAAATAAGACCCGCCGCAAGGCCCGGCAGCGTTCGCCCGGCATTGCGGCGGGTTCCTGGAAAAAATCCCGGATCGAAACGGCCCGGGGAGAAAACTTAAAATCCGAAGGCCGCTCCAAACATGAAGGCGTGGTTCTTGTCGTCGGGCGTCGGCAGGTAATTCGTTACCGAGGCCAGGGACTGCCCCTTGTTGGTCTGGGTGTACTCGTAGGCCAGCTGGAAAACTGCGAGGGGATTCAGGCGGAAGGCCAAGCCCGCGGTAACGCGGTCGACGCGTCTGTTCTGCGTGGTGAAAGTGGTCAACACGCCGTTCGTAACCGTGGCGTCGGTGATCAAGCCGCGCAGGAAGGCCTGCTCCCAGCGCACGATGGGGATCAGCTGTGGGTCGGAAAAATGGCGGCCGAACCAGGACTGGGTCAGCCATTGCGGTCGGAAGTGGTAGCGCAGCTCGATCCAATAGCCGTGCTTGGTGCTGGCCAAGGCACCCGGCTCGAACTTGGTTTCGAGCTCGATGCCAGGATTGTCTTCGATCTCGGCCTCGACCTCGGAGTTGAAGACCATGCCGCCCAAATCGGCCATCACGTCCTGCAGGCCGTCGAAGTGGGTCAGGACATACTGGGCCTCGATGTCGAAGTTTCCGAAAGTAGAAAGCCAATCGAAGCCGAAGACGGTCAGTTTGCGGTCGATCACAAAGCCGGGCGTATAACGCCCCCAGTAGCCGGAGAGGCCGATCTCATGACCCAGGACCGGGCTGAAGGCGATGCGGCCAGTAACAGCCTTGGCGTCTTTGACGTCCTGCGAGAAAGTGCCGGTATTGATGTCGAGTACGGCCTCGAATTCGACTTTATTAGTGTCGCCCGGCCGGGTTTCGATCTTTTCCTCGAACTGCGCGTCCAGGGTGACGCCGTTGACGACGTAAATCTGATAGTCGAGCTTGGATTTCTCGCCCAACTCGATGTCGCCGTTCAGACCGAAGCCCAGCTCGTCCCAAGCCGAGGTGGTGGGCAAGACGGGAACGCCGCGGTCGACGAGCGAGCGCCTCGGCAGGTTCCAAACGTTGTCGTCGTGGTTGATGTTGAAGCGCCCGATCGGTACCAGGACGCCGCCGCCGCGCAGGCGGATGTAATTGGCGAACTCCAACTCGAACCAGGCTTGCTCCATTGCGATTTCGGAGCTGTTGGTGCCTTCGATCTCCTGCTTGACGTCGACCCCTCCATCGCTACGGGGTGTGAACTCCTTCTCGAGCTCGATCTTGCGAAAGCGCTCGAATTCCAGCTCGGAGTAGATGCGGAATCGGGAGGCGATCTTGGCGTCGGTGGTTAAGACGAAGCGGCGGAAGGTGAAGGTGTCCTTGGGGCCCGAGGCGGAATCGGCCTCGAAGCGAATCGACCCGTAGCCGCCCAGCTTGAAATAGGTCCTGTCGTTGCCGAACTTCGCCAGCGGCTTGTCCCCATAGCGGCTGTCGGTGGGCTTCGACTCCGTCTCCTCGGGGTTGAACTTAAGCTCGGGCTCGGCCGCCCAGGCCGGGGCGCCCTGCCCCAGGCAATAAAGGAGCGCCGCCGCTCCCAGGATCCACTTTTTCATCGGTCATCTCCCATTTCTGAAAATGAAAATTGATTTCATTAATGAGGTGGGTGGATAATCGACGACGCCGCGAGGCGTCAAGAGAAATTTTCCAAATAAATGGCCTAATTCCTCTTAGCACTTGTTGGAAAGGGTGCCTTTCGAAGATTGATTGAAATTCTATTTCAATGGCATTAGGTCTGGGGCATGCCTCGAATCGCCTTGCTCCTGGCCCTGGCGGCCTGCCTGGGTTGCGCCCCCCGCGAGATCACCCTTACCCGCTCCCGCCTCTTGATGGGGCACGTCCCCGTCAACTTGAGCCTGCGCTGCCCCGCCGCCGAACAGGACCGGGCGTTGACGGAAAGCGAGGCGGCCTTCCAACTGGCCCGGGAGATCGAGGCCAAGATCAGCGAGTGGCAGCCGGCTTCGGAGCTGAGCTGCCTCAACCGCAAGGCCGGCCGCGGCGACTGCCCGCTGAGCGAGACCACGCGCGCCTTGCTGGAGCTTTCGCTAGCCCTCAGCCGCCAAACCGACGGCGCTTTCGATATCCGGTTCGCCTCCCCTTCCCGGGCCGGGCAAGAGGGCGAGATCCGCCTGGCGGAAGGCCGCGGCTCCCTCCCCCACCCTGAGACACGGCTGGGCGTGGGGGCCATCGGCAAGGGCTGGATCGTCGACGCCATGTTGGACTACTTGCAAGGCCGAGGCTACGCCGCCGCGATCATCGACGCTGGAGGAGACTTGCGTGCCCTGGGCGGACCTTGGAAGATCGCCATCCAGGTGCCGGAGGGCGCGCCCGGCCGGATCACCGCCGCGCGCGCAATCCGCGACCGCGCGCTCGCCACCTCCGGCCTCTACGAGCAGGGGCCGCACATCCTCGACCCCTTCACCCGGCGCCCCGTCGTCCGCCGCGGCAGCGTGAGCGTCGAGGCCCCGCGGCTCGCCGAGGCCGATGCGCTGGCCACCGCCTTCTTCGTCCTGGGCGAGGCGAAGAGTCGCGACTATTTGCCGAAATTTCCGGGTGTAAAAATGTATTGGACCGATCCGGATGGAAGCGTTCGAGCCTATTCGGCCGAAGGGGGCGCGGTTCAAGCGCTCAAGTAAAGGGTGAGCCGATAGGTGACGAAGGAGGCCAAATAAGCCAGGCCGGTAAGGTAAAGAAATAGGACCGCGGGCCACTTCCACGAATTGGTCTCACGGCGCACCACGGCCAGGGTCGAAAAGCATTGCATGGCGAAGACGAAATAGACGAGGAGACTCAATCCCGTCGCCAGGCTCCAGCGGCGTTGCAGAATCTGGCCCAAGGCGTCATCTCCCACCGCCGCCCCGCCGTCCTCCACCGAATAGACTGTCGCGAGGGTCCCGACGATCACTTCCCGTGCGGCCATTCCCGTCAAGAGGCCGATGCCGATCGACCAGTCGAAGCCGATGGGACGGATAACCGGCTCGATGACGTGTCCGATGCGGCCCGCCAGGCTATAGGTGATGGCCGGCCGCGAAGAATCCGCGTCGGCGGGCGGCTTGGGATAGGAGGAGAGGAACCAAATCGCCACCGAAACGGCCAGAATGACGGTTCCGGCCCGGCGCAGGAAGAGCCGGGCCCGCTCCCACATGCCGATTAGGACATTGCGGAGGCTGGGCCATTTGTAAGTCGGCAATTCCAGCAGGAAGGTCGGGGTCGGCCCGCGAAACACGGCCTTCTTGAAGATCCAGGCTACGATCAGGCCCGTGACCAGGCCCAGGGCGTAGAGTCCCAACATCACCAGCCCTTGCAGGCGAAAGGGCCCCCAGACGACGCTGTTGGGAATGAAGGCCGAAATCAGTAGGGTGTAGACCGGCAGTCGCGCCGAGCAGGCCATCAGCGGGGAAATCAAGATAGTGGTCAGTCGGTCCCGGGGATTTTCGATGGTGCGCGCCGCCATGATGCCGGGGATCGCGCAGGCGAAGGAGCTGAGCAGGGGGATGAAGGCGCGGCCGTGCAGTCCCACCCGTCCCATCTGGCGGTCCATCAGGAAAGCGGCGCGGGCCATGTAGCCGGAATCCTCGAGCAACAGGATGAAAAAGAAGATCATCAGGATCTGCGGGAGGAAGACGACCACCGATCCCACCCCGGCCAGAACGCCGTCGATGAGCAGGTTTTGCAGCCATCCTTGGGGAAGCAGGGCGCGCAATCCTTCGGAGAGCAGCCCGATGCCCCGCTCGATCAGGTCCATGGGGTAGCTCGCCCAATTAAAGATGCTCTGAAAGACGAAGGTCAGGATGGCGACGAGCAGCAGCGATCCCCAGAGCGGGTGCAGGACGGCGCGATCGATCCGGTCGGTCCAGCGGGCCGGCTTTAAATGACCGGCATTGGCGCGGTTTAGGATGCGGTCGATCTCGCGGTAGCGCGCCCGCACCTCCTCCGGACTGTGGCGCGGCAGAGTCCAGGTATGCTCCGGAAAGGTCTGCGTCAGAGGCCTCGGCTTTTTCCCCACTCGACGCAGCATTTCCTCCAACAGCGGGTCCAGGCCTTCCTTTTTGACCGCGACGACGGGAAAAACCGGCATGCCCAACTCCCGCGACAGCGTCTCCAGGTCGATGGCGAGGCCGCGGCTCCGGGCAAGGTCCATCATGTTGAGGACCAGCACCATGGGGAAGCCCAACTCTTTCAATTCGAGAACTAGGCTCAGGCTGCGCTCGAGATTGGTGGCGTCCGCCACCGCCACCAAGAGATCGGGGGGCGCGCCTTCGATCTTCCGCGTCAGCAGGACGCCGCGGGTCACGGCCTCATCGAGGGTGTTCGCGTCGAGGGTGTAGGTGCCGGGCAGGTCGAGGATTTTGAGCCGATGGCCGCCGGGCCGCTCGATGCTGCCTTCCTTGCGCTCGACGGTGACGCCCGGATAGTTGCCGACGCGCTGCCGGCCGCCGGTCAAGGCGTTGAACAGGCTGGTTTTCCCGGAATTGGGGGAGCCTACCAGGGCGACGTAGGGTTGGGACAATTCGGAGACGCTCACGCTTCAGGCCTTCCGCACCGTAACGCAGGACGCTTCTTGTCGGCGCAGGGCCAAGAGGCCGCCGCGCACGCGCACCGCCACCGGGTCGCCGCCGAAGGGGGCCTCGTGGACGATCTCGACATAGGCCTCTTCGACCATGCCCATCTCGAGCAGGCGGCGCACCGTCGCCTCGGGCCCCTCAATGCGGCAGATGTAGCCCCCCTGCCCCTTGCTCATCTGGCCGAGGGGCAGCGGCTGGTCGGGCAATGTCTCGCGTCCGGTCATGGGAATCCTTACTCGTTTTGGCATCGGCTGCAGCAGCCGTAGATCTCGTGGCGGTGGCTGACAATCTTGAAATTAATGCGCTTGGCGATCTGGTCCTGCAACTTTTCGATGCGGTCGTCCTCGAACTCGTTGATGCTGCCGCACTTGATGCAGATCATGTGGTCGTGGTGATCGCCAGCCTTCTCGAAGAGCGATTTGCCGTCGCCGAAGTGGCGCTGGTGCGCCAACCCGCACTCCTTGAGCAGCATCAGGGTGCGGTAGACGGTGACATAGCCGATCGAGGGCTCGATCTTCTTCACCTGGTTGAGCAGCTCCTCGATTTGGAGGTGCTTGTTCGACTTGAGAAATTCGGTGACGATGATCTCGCGCTGCCGGGTGTGTTTCATCCCGTGTTCGTCCAGATACCGGTTCAGGACTTCCATGGGGTCTTGGGTATGGGCCATGCCGCCTCCGCTGAAAACCACTTTCAAATCAGTTACACCCGCCCCAGGAGGGCGTCAATAGGAGTTTCTCAAAGGTCGCTCTTGGCGGGAGGCCTGGCGGGATTTTCCGGTTTCGACGGCGCGGCGGGGCGGGACTCGGGAGCGTTTTTTACGGCCTGGGCCTGGGCCTTGCCCTTCCCCTTTTCCGGGAGCTTCCGAAAGTCGGGGTAGGGTTTTTGCGGATCCTGATAAATTTCGAGGGCTTGGGGGAGATAGCGTTCGAGGTCTTTGGCGCGGGCCCCGCTGGAGGGATGGGAGGCGAAGATGCTGGTCGCATCGCCGCGCTTCTGCGCGGCGCGTTTCCAAAGCGCCACGGCGGCCCGCGGGTCGTAGCCGGCCTTGGCCATGTAGAAGAGGCCAATACGGTCGGCCTCGTATTCGTTCTTCCGGGAGTAGCTGGGCGCGTAGATGTTGTAGCCGGCGGAGAAAAACTGACCGAAGAGATTCCCGCCCTGCGCGGAGGCGCCCGCCGTGATCGCGCTGGCGGCGACTTGCCCGGCGAGCATGATGGTCATGTTTTTGGTGAGCGACTCGGTGACATGCCGGGCGGTGACGTGCGAGATCTCGTGGGCCAGGACCGCGGCGATCTCGTCGTCGCTCTCCTGGTTGACCAGGCCCTTTTTCGGATCCCAAAGGCCCGAGTACACCATGATCTTTCCGCCGGGCGCGGCCCAGGCGTTGACAACCGGGGCGTCGGCCAGGTGAACCTCATAAGGCAGATCGGGTAAGTGGCTCACCTTGGAGATGCGGTTGACGATGGTCTGGAGGCGCTGCAGCATCGCCTTGTCGCCGCTTTCGTCCACCGGGACCTTTTTCTTCTCGAAGGCCTGGAGCTGCGCACCGAGGACCTGCTTCCCCAGCTTCACGTCGTCGTCCAGCTTGAACCAATTATAGCTGGACTTCCCCGTCACGTAGTCGTGGGCGCAGCCCAGAAAGCCGGTCCAGAGCAGGAAATTCACCAAAATGGCCGTGCGAAGGCGCTTCATAAGGGCTTTAGAACCTTTCTATATAATATTTCGAGGTTCGCGAAAAATGGTTTTGACTGGGTTGAGCCTCCTCCCCTACACTCTTGTACATTCTTAGCCGGCCTCCGTCCAAGGTTTGGGGATCCATGACGCGGATTTTGCTCATTGAAGACAATAAAGACCATGCCGAATTGATCCGACGCTCGCTGCAAAAAGGGTTCGGAAAGATTCAATTGAAGCTATCGCCTAGCGCCCAAGACGCCTACCGCGTCATGGAACGGAAAGCCTTCGACCTCATCCTCAGCGACTATTACCTGCCCGGCGTCGACGGGGACGAGCACATCCGCGAGCTTCACAAGCGCGCCCCGAAGATCCCCATCGTCATCATCACGGGACAAGGCGACGAAAAGATCGCGGCCCGGTCGATCCAATCCGGCGCCGAGGATTACGTGGTGAAAACCCGCGAGGCCCTGGAGGCCCTCCCCGCCATCCTGAAACGGGCCATCGTCAAACACCGCAGCCACCAAAACAAGAAGAGCCAGGAAATCCGCCGGCATCTCAGTCATCAAAAACGGCACGCGGAGAAAGTCCTGGGCGAGATGGAACAAATCAACAAGCACATGAAACGTCTCAAGCGCGGCAAGAAAGGGAAATCGTCGCGCCCCGAAGGCGGCGAGGATCTCTCCGCCCTTGAACAACTCACCCAGCAGTTCGAATCGCTGAAAAAATTCTTCAAAAGCATGTTCGTCAAGAAGTAAGCAGGGATTTGGCGGAGACGCGGTTGCGCCCGTTCGACTTGGAGAAATAGAGGTACTCGTCGGCAGCACGGATCAAGTCGCCGTAGCTCTTGAAGTTGGCGTCCTTCAGGCAGGACACCCCGATGCTGACGGTGACCGGGATCCGCTTGGACTCGAAGACGAAATCGGAGGTCGCGATTTTCTTTCGAAGCCTCTCGGCGAGAGCCACCGCGTCGGCCTCTTCGGTGTCCCGCATCAGGATTACGAACTCCTCGCCGCCGTATCGGGCGAAGATGTCCTCGCGGCGGATCATCCCCTTGGTGATCTCGGATACCCGATGCAAAACGTAGTCCCCGGCCGGGTGCCCGTAGGTGTCGTTGACCTTCTTGAAGAAATCGAGGTCGAAGATCGCCAGGGACAACGGTAGGTTCCGGCGGGCGGAATGCGCAAACTCGTGCTGAATGCGGTCGAGAAAATAGCGCTTGGTATGGGCCGCCGTGACCGGGTCGTAGAGGGCCATCTCGTAGAAGCGCTCGTGGCTGTTTTTGTCGATGGTGTCGACGTAGGAAAAGCGCAGCACGGTCGCTGAGCTGATCTGGATCTTGTCGTTGGCCTTGAGGACCTGCTGTTTGATCCGCATCCCGTTGACGAAGGTGCCGTTGGTGCTGTTGAGATCCTCGATGGTGGCGATTTTGTCGCGCACCTTGATTTTGAAGTGGCAACGGCTGATGGCCTCGTCCTCGACGACGATATTGGCGTCCTTGCTGCGGCCCACCACCACCTCGCCTTCCGCCAAAATGACCTGCATCCCCATGGCGGGGCCGCCCAGGAAATCGACCGCGGGCTCCTTTTCGGAAATCCCTTCCAAAGCCCCGATGCTGGTGACGACGGTTTCGTCCTTGAAGCCCTCAATCCCCATGACGACCTAAAACCCTTTCCGTGAGTGGGATGCAGCGTTTTTATTATAAGCCGAGGAAATTATTAAGGTCAACGAGAGGGATTTTTTTCCATGGCGTGGTAGATCTGCAGCTTTTGGCCGGGGGCCACGGAGACCTCGTTGGCGTAAGGCTTGAATCCGGGTAGGTCGAGGGTCAGATCGAGGGTCTCATTGGCCGGAACCGGATGCGTCAGGAGGGGGGTCTTGCCCACCGTCTTCCCGTCAATTTTGACCAGGGCGCCGGCGGGCGAGCTCTGAACGTCGAGACTGCCCAGGGCCGCCTTGAGATCGGCGAAGATCCGCAGGGCCTCCCGCGGGGGTGCCTCGAGCCGACGCTCCCATTGCGGAGTTCCGTTCAGCGAGAGCGCCAAAAGGACCGGGAACTGCAGATCCTTCGAGTCGAGGATGGCCGGGGTGCGCTTGCCACTGGCCTTGCCGTTGAAATAAATATCGGCGCCGGCGGGGTCGCTTAACAGCTGGATCTGCCCGGGAGGTCTTTTCGTCAGACTCAGGTTCAAAGAGCGAGTCCAATTGGGGAAGATATAAGGCGAAAGCTCCAAAGTCTCGAAGCCCTCCCGCTCCAGGCTCAAGACCGCCCGCCGCCGGGCCGGCAGGTTCGGCAAGTGGATCGGCGGCGAGCCCGCGACCGCCTTGCCGTCCAGCGTCAGCTTGGCGTCGGCCGGTTGAAAGGACAGCTTCAAGCCCCCGGGCGCCGAGGCCAAGAGGAAATGATACAGCGCCAAGGCCGCCAGCAGGAGCAGGAGGACCATGGGGACCACCAAGAGCTCGCGGCGGCGCGCGATCGGCGGGGCCTCGGGCGCAGAGATCGGCTTGGAGGGCGGCGGTCCGACATCCGGCGACGGAGGAGAAGGCAGGGCCGCCGGCTCCTCGAGATCACCGGTGATCTCCTCTTCCTGCGAGGAGGAGTCCTCCGAAAAAGTGACAGCGGGGGCGGCTCCGGTCTGGGAGGTTTCCCCCAACCCGATGGCCCGCGTGATGTCGCTCAGCTCTTCGACGTCGATCTCCTCGAAGATCGAGTGGAAGTCCAGCTCCTGAGGATCGACGATCATGGTGTCCTCGGCGACGTCCGGTGCCTCTTCCTCCATGCCTTCCCGCCGGACCCGCTCGCGAACCGTCAGCTCCTCGCGCATCGTCTTTTCCTGATAGAGATCGCCGGTTTTCTCCTCGTTGTCGAAAATCTCCTTGAGGAAATCGCCCACCTGGGTCGGCTTGAATTCCGGGTAGTGGCGCAGCAGGAACTTGGTCAGATCGAGGGACATGTCGGCCGCCGCCGCGTAACGCCGCTGCGGGTCGCGCTCCAGCGCCCGCATCACGATTTCGTCCAAATCCGAGGGGATCTCGTTGCGATAGGCGCTGGGGGGAAAGACGGTCATGGCTTGGACCGCGTCGATCGTTTCGGGGTTGGACTTCTTCTTGAACAGCCGCCTGCCGGTGAGCATCTCCCAGAGCACCACGCCCGTCGAGAAAATGTCGGATCGGAAATCGATGTTCTTGCCCTCCGTCTGCTCGGGGGACATGTAGGCGAACTTACCCTTCAAGACGCCCCGCTCCATCTCCGAGAGCTTGAAGGCCGCCTTGGCCACGCCGAAGTCGACGATCTTGACGTTGCCCGACTCGGTCAGGATGACGTTTTGCGGGCTGATGTCGCGGTGGACGATCTCGAGGGAGCGCCCGTTCTCGTCCTTGCGCCGGTGCATGTAGTCGAGGCCGTTGCAGATCTCGGAGACCACGTAGGCGGAGATCGGGATGGGAATGAAGGTCTTGTACTCGACGGTCTTCTTGTAGATTTGGCTGATGGTGCGGCCGTCGACGTATTCCATCACGATGAAGTAGTCGTCGGCGACCTTTCCGAGATCGAAGGTCTGGGCGATGTTGCCATGACTGAGCTTGACCGCGATCTTGGCCTCGTCGATCAGCATCTTGATGAAGTCTTTGTTGACCGCGATGTGCGGCAGGATGCGCTTGATGACGATGAATTTCTTCAGGCCGCTGAAGTCGTAGGTCAAGCCCTTGAAAATCTCCGCCATCCCCCCTTGGGCGATCTTTTCTAAAATGAAATAGTGGCCGAAGGGCCTTGGCTTGGTCATACGCGATTCGCAGGCTGTTTTTTGGGGCTTGAATGCCCCCGCTTCCCGGCACGAATGGGGTGCGCCCCCCTCAAATCGAGGCGGCGCCCTCTTCCCCTGCCCTGGGATCTAAATATAAAATCACCGAAATACAAGTACTTAGAATATTTTTTCTTTCTTTCCGTAATTGGCAAAAGCTTTGCAGTATCTAGAGGTGTATTCGGAACGCTAAGACATAAGGATTTAAAGTTTTTCTTCACTTCAAATTTTTTTCTACTTCTTTCTATTCTTTCTAACCCCACCCACTATCCTACCAACTACCGGCAATCTTAAAGTAGAGATTGCCGGTAGTTATCACCTCCCTCCTCTTTGCAAACTTTCAAAGTAACCTTTCAGTGAATTAGCATTTTAAGATTGCCAGCCTTCCACCCCTTAAGCTAGCAACTTCCCCTTCCAACAACCGAGGATAAGTCTAGGTATTTGTTGTTTTTTAACGCACTTTGTTAAAAGGGCGGCATGAGTCCACCGGGCGGCACAACCGGGAAGGGACTGGGTGCCTATGGGACCCTCCCTCCTAAGGATTTCTACTCTCCGAAGGCATGCGCGAATTGTCACGGCGATTCCAGTGTTTCCAACGGAGCCTCGCTCGGCCTTTCGACACTCGAACCTCTTAATCCCGACAATCTTAAGTTTCTCCCTTCGCCCAGCGACTGCCCGGCCGAGATCTATTGGCCCGATTCGCTGAAGACCTACCAGGACATCGTTCAGGTCAATCCTTACTTGAAGGGGCAAAACTACCTCGACACCTTGTTGCTCTCCCGCCAGGGGACCTTTCCCTTGGAAGTGCGCGACACCTCGTTGGACGTCTTTCTCGGGCTGAAGGGGCCGGCCGATTTTCCGAAATTCAAGCTCGAGGTGCCCCACGACGCCCAACTCTGCGCCGGGCCGGCCAAGCCGAGCGGATCGGGATTCGAGGCCTGCGAGGGGCTTCAGATCGAGCTCAAGGACGAGGACGTCGGACTTGAGCTCGACGGCCTGGACCTGCTCAGCACCCAAAATTTGGACCTGGGTATCGCCGGCCTGCTCGGGGTCAAGTTCCGGGGCGCCTCTGTCCGCGACGGACGGCTTCTGGTCACCCTGCAATTGGCCGATCCCTTGCTCAACGCGGGCTTTCCACTGGCCTTCACCAATGAGTTCCTACTCGGAAAATTAAACCCGACTTTGCAAAAGCTGCTCCGCTCGGCGGCCCCCAACCCCTACGATCCCGACAGCTACGACTTGGACCTCACTTCCCTGATCCTGGAAAAGATGCCCGTGGCCTACCGGGTCGCCACCGGAGAGGCCGTTAATTTTTCGGAATACCAAGCCGCAACGGATAAGCTGGGGCTGAAGACAATCCCCTATTTCTTCAACACGGCACGCGAAGGAAAATTTCCCGACCGCCTCTCCTTCAACCAGCTCTACGAGGCGGTGACGGAATACCAAAAAAACGTCCGTCCTTCGGACAAGAAGCAGGACGAGGCCCAACAAGCCATCCTGCAGAAACTCTTCGAGACCGTGTCGCTGCGCGCTCGCCTGCACCCCGGCCGACTTCTTTTCAAAAACCTCTACGTCGAATTCGCGGACGAACCGGACAAGAACCTGCTCGAAACTCAGCTGAGCGTTAAGAACCTGAAAGACGTCAGTCTGGCGCTCATGGCCCCGCTGCACATCACTCGCTTATATAGCCCGGGCGGCATCGACATCACCGAACTGAAAGGCGACCTGGGGCTGAGCTATCGCTCGACCGGAGACTCCAAATTCCGTCTCGACAACCTGGAGGAGCTCCGCCTCGACAACCTCGAGATCGAATTCGGCCGCATGGAATACGGCGGCGCCCAGGAAAAGGGCACGCCCAGCCTCCTCGGCCTAGTGGGCAAGCTCCAGCGCCACTTCCGCCTGGACCCTACCAAGCCCGGAAAATTCGCCATTCTCGGAGGCCGCATCACGGGGCTTCCGGATCCTTTTGAAATCCCCTACGCGTCTAAACCCGCCCTGCTCGTCCGTGGCGAACCCGGCGTGGGCCTCACCGCGGAGGTCAACCTGCGCATGGAGGGGCTTCGCCTTCGTCTCCCCATGGTCGGAGAGGTCACCTTGCACGGAAAAATCGAAGGGGGGATGCGGCTCGTCCCGAAGATCGTCGTCGAGACCCTCGAAGACGGCAGCAACTCCGAGAAGACATTATGGGTCCCCGAGCCCAACGGCACGCACCTGCGCCTGAGCGATCTCGAGATCGTCACCGAAAAGGGCCAACGTTGGTCGCGGGCCTCCGTCGAAGTCTTCGACGACGGCTTGTGGTCGCCGGTTCCCGCCGCGAATTCCCCATCCGCCTTCGTGACCAAGATCGAAGTGCCGGAAATGGCGGGGGGCTCCTACAGCTCGCTGCGGATCGACGGCGGCATGATGGTGCCCAAAGACTTCGACGGCCTCTACGACTTCTCCGAGTTGGCCAAGGCCTTCACCGCCGAGCTGACGATGCAGGCCGTCCGCGTCGGCGGCAATCCGGAGGCCTGGAGCCTCAACCTGAGCGGCAGCCATCGGCCGGACTCCACCCAAATCAAGGTGGCCTTGGACAGCCGCGAGACCGACCCCGCCGGCACCCTGAAGCGACGTCCGCTCGAAGGGTTGGAAATCAAATTCGACCGGAACTTGATCGGCGACCAAACCTCCTTTGCGGTGGAGGCTAAGGCCAAATCGTTGGATTTCCCCGGTATCCACCTGAGCTCACCCAAACTCGAGCTGAATGCCAGCCTGGAGCCGACCAAAAACGGAGGCTTCCTGTATACGGTGCCCAACCTCAAATTTACGGCCAATCCCTGGAAGGAAATGCCCAAGACGGGGGTGATCCGCGGGCCCGTTTGGATCGAGCAGGTGAACTTCAAGAAGAAGAGTCCCTTGACCCTAGAGATCGACGGCGCCACGCCGACCTTCGAAATCAAAAACCTCAACCTCAATTTCGGTTTCCTGGGCTTCACCCACGAGAAGATGGTGAAGGCCACCGGCGGCCGCATCACCGGTGTCGACGTCGACGGGGCGCTGCGCGGCTTCTGGAAGATGGACTACGACGCCTTTCGCGGCAAGGGCCTGCTCACGTTGGCCGGCGACGCCGGCGGCGAGGGCGACATCCACCTGCGCGGCGCGGATTTCCTGCGGCTGGCCAAAGACGATCCGCGCGACGCGACGCGGCTGGTCGAGATCCCGATCTTCTCCAAGACCACCTGGACCTTGTGGAACATCCTCGGCGTGGATCCCGACAAAGAGCGGATCAACGGCGCCTTCAAGCTCTCCACCAAGGTCGACCCGGCCTTCGCCCGCGTCTTCAACGTCATCATCGACAACGGCAAGGTGTTGAATTGGATCATGACCCACGACCACTTGCCCTACACGCCAAAGGGTTATGAGAAAAAGATGGAAGAATACGTCGCCGCCAAGGCAGCCGAGGAGCGGAAGGCCGAAGAGGCCCGCAAGGCCGAGGAAGCCAAGAAAACCGAGGGAGGAAAGACGCCATGACGCCTCCAAAGATTCCCGAGAGCAAACCCGGCTCCGCGCTCCTGGAATACGGCTTCCAAGAGCCCTTCACCTTCCATACCCCGCTCTTCGAGCCGGTCTTCGATTATTCCAAGCCGGGTCAATCCAGCTTCCTGAAGGCGTCGCCGCTGTTGTCCGGCCTGGGCTTTCCCACGGTGCCCGTCTACTCGAACTTCCGCATCCCCGGGATCTACACGCCGAAGTTCACCTCCCCCGTCGCGAACTTCACACCCCCGCCCACTCCCGCCAAGTGGCGTCCCAGCGACACCGGGCAGTTGGTCACCGACATCGTCATGGCGATCGACTCGATGGACGTGGACTTGAACGACATGTTGGTGAACGGCGGGGAAAAGGGCTGCCGTTACTCGGAGGTGGTCACCAAAGAACGCTACGACGCCGGCAAGGAAAAATGCCACAACCAGTTCGAAGCCGGCACTTACGCCGACGCCCACGTGGAGGTCCGCCCGGTGGAGGGAAAGACCTTCAGCGAATTCCACAAATTCACGGTGCTGTATAAAAAATACCCCGGCCGCACCGGAAACCGGATCAACGGATTCTTCCTAACCCACCCCCTCGACAAAAACGCGGAAGGGGCCTTAAAATTCCAGCGCGACGACCCCTTCGAGAGCGGCAAGGACTTCCGCGACGCGGCCAACCCCTCCTTCGACACACCGATCGGCAAATCGGTGCCCCACTCCGAAAAATCGAGCCGCCTGATCATGCGCCCCATCGGCTGGCTCTACGACGACGCCGGCCCGGGCGTAAACTTCGACATCAGCGAGAACATGCTCAAGGCCTGGGGCATCCTGGACAAGGACATCTACAAAAAGCTGGGCATCGAGCCCTTCCAGCTCCCGCGCCGGCTGGACAGGCTGTGGCGGCTCCTGCCCATGCCGCGGCCGCACAACCCCGATTACATCCTCGCCGACGGCTGCTACGACAAGCTGCCGGGAGCCAAGTACGTCCGGCCCAATTCCATTAACGCCAAGCCCGACCTGATCGCCTGGACCGCCCCGAAGGACCTCTCCGCCGAGATCCGCTTCAAGAAGACCTCCATCCCGCTGGGCGGGTTGGGCCACATCGACCTGGGCGACGGCGGTGTCAACCGCATCAAGGTCAAGGGCGACCTCACGGGCCTGACCGTCGAGATCGAGTTGAAGGACATCCCCAGCTTCCGCTTCAACCAGGGCGGCTACACCATCGGCGCCAAGGGACTGAAGGCCGGCAAGGTCGTCCTCAAGCTGCCACCGCTCGCGGACATCATGAAAGAATTCGGCAGCGCCCCGAAAAGCCATGCCGACAAGACGCTGGATTGCGAGAAAAAGGCCGAGCTGAAGGCGAAGGCCAAAAAAATCGCCGCGGATGAAAATCGCAGCTACGGGGACGTCCTCGACCAGCTGGAGATGGAGGCCGCCGAAGAGGCCGACGCGAAGACGCCCAAGAAAGACCACTCCGCCTTCTTCGAAAAGCTCTTGGGCGACATCCAGGTCACGGGCATCGAGGCCGACGAGCTGACCTTCGAGCGGCCGGACCGCGGCCTCAAGGCGACTCTGGTCAAGCCGGTCATCAAGTCCGCCACCGTCAGCGGCACCAAGTCCTTCACCTTCAACGGGCTGGCCGTGGACGGATTGACCCTCGAAGACGCCTCGACCGGCGGCAAAGCGTCCTTCGGCAAGAGCGAGATCGAGAAGATCACCGTCACCCGCGGCACGGACGGGCCCATCTTCGACATCAAGGGCCTGGAAGGCGTGAATCTTTCCTTCAAGCGGGACGAGGGAGGCATCGTCGTCGACAAGGGCCGCATCGAGGCCGTCAAGGTCGACATGAGCAAGAAGGATCGCGTCGACTTCACGATGACCGACACCACGAGCAACGGCAAGGTCGACTACAAGAACCCTAAGGAAGGCTATGAATTCCACACCTCCGGCAAGAGCAAGCTGAGCCTCTTCTCCCTCAACTACGAAAAGAACCCCGGCGGCGACAAGATCGACACGAAGATCAAGTTCTCAGGGGAAATCAACGATTTCTCGGTGGTCCACCCGCAATTGGGCGACTTCAAGCTGGCCGACACCGTGCTGGGCGAAAGCACCTTCGACCTGGGCCTCGAGCTCCCTTCCTCCGGCGCCGTGGGACAAGCGCCGAAGGCGAAGTTTTCCGTGGACATCGACGTCCAAAAGGCCACCCTGAAATCGGGCCACCTACCCCATGTCGAGCTGGACGAATCCAAGGTGACAAACGGCCGGATCCAACTCGAGAAGACCGAATCGGGGCTGGTCGGCAAGGTGAAGGGCAACCTCGATCTGCACATCAAAGAAATCGACATCCCCCAAGTCGAACTGGCCACCAAGGGCTTCACGATCGAGGGCGTCATGAAGGACATCGGCATCGTCGGCGCGGGCGAGCTCGAGATCGGCCCCGATCTGATCGCCTTGCATAAGCTCGAAGGCCAGGAGAAACCCGGTCCCCTGAAGATCACCGGAACCTTTTCCAAATTGCTGTTCCGCGACGATCCCTCGGTGCGAAAGGCGGAGCTGAAAAAGTTCCCCTACGCCGGCACCGTCAAGACCGAGATGGACATCGCCGAGGCCAAGCTCGAGATCAAGGACTTGGAGGGCTTCGAGTTTGTCCGACCCGATCCGGCGACCGGCCGAAAACCCGACCTGCGCAAGTTGAAGGTCAACGACATCTCCATCACCCAGATCCAGGCGAGCGCCAAGATCTGGGCCAAGTTCCCCATCTTCGGCTGGCTGCGCGGCACCTTTCCGGCGATCGGCAAGATCGACGGCAAGCTTCCCGACGAGAAGGTCGACAGCGAATTGCGCTTGGAGAAGCTCGACATCTCGACGGATTCCGACGGCAAGACCACCCAGGTCAACAACCTGTTGATTCAGCTCTTCGAGGTCGGCGGCCAGACCCAGAAGGCGAAATTCCGGCTGCCGTCCCTCACGCTCTCGCCGAAAGTGATCACCACCGGGAAGGACCCCATCGAGCTCGAGCTCTACTTCAAGGATTCGCAGCGCGGCGGGGATTTTGAGTTCAACCTCGAGGACGAAGACCTTAGCCACCGCGGGACGCGGCCCAAAAAGAAGAAGTGAGCTACTCCGGGTCGACGCCGAGGTAATGGCGGAAGCCAGCGGCGAAGATGGCCCGCGAGGCCCGGAGCCAATCCCCCTCCTCCCCCGAGGCGCCGGACTCACGCTCCCAAAAATCTCCCGGAATCGCACCCGCCAGGGGCTGGACCTTTGGCCCGCGGTGACAGGCCTCGCAAAGCAGCCCTCCCTCCTCCGCGCTGAAGTAAAAGGCCTCCGCTCGGTCGCGATGGCAGAGGACGCAGCGGGAGAGATCAAGCAAAAAACCCAGTCGGCCCAACAATTGCCGCAGGAAGACTACGTCGACCCAATCGCGGCGGTAGACGGCGAGGCTGGAGAGACCTTCTTGCAACAAGGCGAAGAGCCCCGGCACGCTCTGCCCCTCCGGCACCACCCGGGACACCGTCCGGATCCATTTCAGCGCGATGATGGTGGCCTCGTAATCTGCCCTCACCCCCTCGTAGGGCTCGCGCAGCTCGCAGTGCAGCAATTGGGAGAGTCCGCCGCGCCGAGGGACCTGGGTCTCGATCTCGAGACAGTGCAGGAAGTCGAGGACGCCGGAGAAGCGCCTGGCGCTCTTCCGAGCACCCAGGGCGATGGCCTCGACTCGGCCGTGCGAGGCTGTGAGGAAACTCAGAATCCGGTGGTCGTCGCCGTAAGGGACGGAGCGCAGCAGGAATGCCTGGTCCTTGAGCGATTCGCCTATTTTTTTAACCACCATAGCACCAGGATAGTACCGGCTCCGAACAGGACCAGCAAGGCCACCAGGCCGATCAGGAGCTTGGTGTGAGAGCGCTCGCTGCGCGGGACGGAACCGCCGGAGAGCTTGCCCAGGAAATCCTCGAAACGGAGCAGGACGTCCTCGGGCAAAAGTCCGATATAGGAGGCATAGGCCTTGAGGTAGCCGCGGGCGAAGGTCATCCCGGGCAACTTTTCGAAATGCTCGGACTCGATGGCCTGGAGGTATTCCAGCTTGACGCGGGTCTGCTCGGCCACCTCCTCGAGCGGGATCTTGCGCAGCTCGCGCTCCCGACGGAGATGGGAGCCGATCGATTCGTGGGTCTCGGACATTACAGGTTTTTACCGTAGATCAGTTTGAGTTTTTTCTTCGTGCTCTCCGGAACCAAGAGCTTATTCGTGACGATGGCGTTGCGCAAGGCCCGGGAGCAGACGCAGTCGCGCGGCGCGACGACCGTCGGCAGCACCTTTCGGATCACCTGCTGGGCGGTCTTGACGTTTTTTTGCAGGGTCGCGATCACCATGTCGGCGGTGACGCTGTCGTGCTCCTCGTGCCAGCAGTCGTAGTCGGTGGAAAGCGCCATCGTCGCATAGCATATTTCGGCCTCGCGGGCGAGCTTGGCCTCCTGCAAGTTGGTCATGCCGATGACGTCCGCGCCCCAGGAGCGATAGAGCCGCGACTCCGCCCGGGTCGAGAACATCGGTCCCTCCATGCAGACGTAGGTGCCCTTCTCATGAGAGGTCGCGCCCGCGGCCCCCGCGGCCTCGTGCAGCTTGCGGCGCAGGTCGGGGCAGACCGGGTCCGCAAAGGCGACATGGGCGACGATGCCCTCGCCGAAAAAGGTGCCGTGGCGGCCGAAGGTGCGATCGATGAATTGGTCGACCATCACCAGATGCCCCGGCTCGATCTCCTCCTTCAGCGAACCGACGGCGGAGACCGACAGGATGAACTCGCAGCCCAGCTTCTTGATCGCGTAGATGTTGGCCCGGAAGTTGAGCTCGCCCGGCAGGAGGCGGTGTCCCTTGGCGTGGCGGGCCAGGAAGGCCACGGTCACTCCCTCGAGCTCTCCGATGACGAAATCGTCCGAGGGATCGCCGTAGGGCGTCTCGACGGAACGCTCCTCGAGGACCTTCAGGCCTTCCATTTCGTAGAGGCCGCTGCCCCCGATGATCGCGATTTTTGGTTGTTTCATAAATTCACCTCAGGATGAGAATTTCTTTTCTAAGTCGGCCGGAAAGGTCAAGCGATTATGAAGCCGCCCTCCGGCCCGACCGCCCGTGATTTTTCCGCCACCCGGTCATAGCCATAAGCGCCCGGATTTGATATAAATTTTTCATGATTGAAAACATGGATATTCCCCGCATCCTGCGACGGTCCCTGCGCCGGGGCGGCGACTTCGCCGAGCTCTTCGAGGAGACGAGCCGCAACACCCACGTCGTACGCGAAGGCCGGCGCTTCGAAAAGGTCCTAAACGGCGCCGACGCCGGCGTCGGCCTGCGGGTGCTGCACGGCGGCAAGACGGCCTACGCCTACACCAACGACATCAGCGAAGCGGCCCTGCTCGCCCTGGCCGACAGCCTCGCCGACGCGGTGCGGGCGGGGACCTGGGAGCAAGATATCGTCCTACGCGGCCTCGCCCCGACCTGGAAGCAAATCGTGGCCGTCGACCCGAGCGGCGTCCCCCTCGAGAAGAAAATCAAGATTTTGCAAGAAGCCGACGCCCTGACTTGGGGGCTCGACCCTCGGATCCGCCAGGTCACTACCAGCTACCGCGACCAGCTGCGGCACATCCGCATCGCCAACTCCCGCGGGGAATTCTGCGAGGACCGCCAGACCTATTTGGTCTTCGTCGTCCAGGCCGTGGCTGCCGAGGACGGCGAGGTCCAGACCGGCTACGAGCCCTTGGGCGGCACCGCGGGCTTCGAGCTGCTCGACGGCGACCGCGCCCTCGAGGTCGCCGAGCTGGCCGGGCGCCGGGCCCTGCGCCTCCTCGAGGCCCCCCTCGCCCCCTCGGGACCGATGACCGTGGTGGTGGCGGCGGAGGCCGGAGGTACCTTGGTACACGAGGCGGTGGGACACGGCCTCGAGGCCGACCTCGCCCGTGAGGGACTTTCCGTCTATCAGGGCCGCCTGGGCGAGGCGGTGGCCAATCCGCTCATCACCGTCCTCGACGATCCGACGCTGCCCGGAAAGCGCGGCTCCTTCCTCTTCGACGACGAAGGGACGCCCGCGCGCCGCAACGTCCTCATCGACCGCGGCGTCTTGAAGAACTACATGTACAACCGGATTTACGCCGAGCGCGACGGGGTTCCCTCCACGGCCAACGGCCGCCGCGAGTCCTACCGCCACCGCCCCATCGTCCGCATGACCAACACGATGATCGCCCCGGGCAAGGACGATCCCGCCGCGATCCTCCGGGAGGTGGAGCGGGGGCTCTACGTCACCCGGATGGGCTCGGGACAGGTCAACACGGTGAACGGGGACTTCGTCTTCGAGGTCGGCGAGGGCTTCTTGATCCGCAAGGGGAAGCTCGAGCACGCCGTGCGGGGCGCCACGCTGACGGGCAACGGCCCCCAGGTGCTTCAAACCATCGACCGCGTCGGCAGCGACCTGGGCTACGGCCTGGGCACCTGCGGCAAGGACGGTCAGGGCGTCCCGGTCGCCGACGCCCAACCCACCCTGCGCATCCCCGAGTTGATCGTCGGAGGTCAAGGCGAGATCATGAGCCAAGAGTAGTTGCGCCCGGCCTTGGCCTCGCCGCGCGCCAGGGCCGCGCGGTGCGAGTGGAAGCGCTCCGCCTCGCAGCGGGTGCACTCCGGCCTCAATTCGATATTTTCCACGGCCACGCCCAGCCGCCTGGCCTGGGCGGCGTTGGCCGCCTTGAGATCCAGCATAAACTTTCCGTTTTCGAGCTCCTTCAGGAAAGCCGAGTCCCCGCGGCCGCGAAAGGCCGCGGCCACGTCCTCGCCCACCTCGTAGCACTCCGGGCCGATGGCCGGACCGACGGCCAGCGCCGCCTCGGACAGGTCCAGGTCGAAGGAGTCGCGCATCTTCGCCAGGGTCTTTTCCAGAATGCCCGCGACGGTCCCGCGCCAGCCGGCGTGAACCACGGCGATGACCCGTTTGGGGTGGGCGATGAAGACCGGCACGCAGTCGGCGGTGCGGACCGCGATCGGGACCGCCCAACGCGCGCAGATCACCGCGTCGGCCTCCCGCCCCGCGTGCCTGGCAATGTCGCGCGCCTCCCGCAAGACGACGATCCCGTCGCCGTGGACCTGCTTGACCTCGAAGAATTCCCCGCTGAGGTCTCCATAACCGGCGCCGAGGAAAGCGCCGCGAATTTTATCGAAGGGCTCGAAAGGGATCATGGGTTCTTCTCCAACATTTTTTGGAAATTCTCCATCTCCGCGCGCATCGGCGCCTCGAAGCTCATCTCCTTCCCTGAGACGGGGTGCTCGAAGCTCAAGCGCCAGGCGTGCAGGAGCTGGAAAGGCGTTTCCTT